>JBKHBT010000062.1:0-20112 GCA_046542255.1 Candidatus Zixiibacteriota bacterium
TTTTTGAAAATTATATGCAGTTTTGCAAAGCAAAACTGCTTAGTTCAAATTGGGCCCCTAAGGTGCTAATATGCTTTTTGAAAATTATATGCAGTTTTGCAAAGCAAAACTGCTTAGTTCAAATTGGGCACCTAAGGTGCCCAATTTGAAACAGATGCCTGTCTCCCACCTGACCCCGGAATTAAGAGTTCCGGGGTTGCTTTTTTTAATACCTTGATTCAGTGTCAAAACTACAGGCAATTCGCTGTTCCGCATTGTCTGGAATTATGAGAAATGGAACAGCAAATCTTGAATCTGGTAGAGCCGAGATTTCATTCGATAGAGAATTTAAGACTGCCATTGGCGATGCTATTCCAACAGTTGTTGTTACACCCTTTGCAGATAAAGATATTTATCTTATAGATGTCGATTCTGATGGCTTCAATGTTCGGGAGCATGACGATGGCACATCGAATGTCATGTTTAATTGGATTGCAATACACAGGCCAGAAGAACACTCATCGAGCGATGCTCCTGAAGAAGCACCACCAGTACCGATACCCGATACAACTGAAGAGCTTGAAAAAATCAATCCCGGAGAACAGATTCAAAAGGAATTCGAAGAAAATCCTGTATCATATTCTTATCGGGAATGGCAACAGTTATTTGAAGAAGCTGGAAGAAATTTCATCAGTAAAGAAAAGTGCGAGCATATAAAAAAACAATAAATCCCAAATACATTATTGTTATTATTAAATGAGGCATGGTTAAATAGCCATGCCTTTTGTTGTTTTCTCAGTAACGGTTAGCATTATTTTATTATTTAATTAATAAAAACTTGAAAATTAAGCTTTTTCTTAATATATTAATCACGCATAAAGTTTTATTTGATAACTTGTGAGGTATTTTATGAAAAAGACGTTAATTTGTTTTCTATTTTTGGCTTTGGTTTTTACAATATTTTCAAAAAATTTAGCGCTCCCCAGAGAGAGCATTGCTGATGCCAAAGAAGTCGTTTACAAAATCTATCACTCTGGTGATAAAGGCCCAATCTGGATGGAAAGCCATCGCGATATTAACCCAGCCGAGATCGATAAAATCTATCCCGGTGGAAAGATTGCGCTACCTTCTATCGAAGAAGGCGAATACTATCTCGAAGTCTTAGTCGATGGCGAGCCTTTTGGCGGCCGGATACCATTCACAAGCCGCGAAGAGCTTGATGGTATGATAATGGAAAGCCGCGGTTTAAGGCGCGAAGCAGATCCGGAAGATGGCGGTGAGATTCTCGAAACTGAAGCAATTGGCCTAACACTTCAAGGCCCAGCAGGCGCAGGTATTTCAGAAAATACTCTAATTAGAAATAGCCTGGGAATCGGCTATGATTCTGGCGATCCTCTCTCGCAACTCGATGTTCGAGGTGGACATGCAAGATTCTGGAGCGGGAGTGCAACCCCTGGATATGCCAATATTGCTGGCGATGTATTTATCGAGAATGAGCTTGAAGTCGATGGTACGATTTATGGCGCAAGTTGGCGTGATGCTTCTGGAAATGATATGCTTTTTGGCGGTACAGGAATTTCTGTTGCTGAAGATGGCAATGGCCAATGGACTATTACAAATACTGAACCATCGAGCGGTGGGACAGTTACAAGTATTGCTACAAGCTCGCCGATTACCGGTGGGACAATCACAACTACTGGCACAATCGGCATCCAACAGGAAGGCGATATTATAGGCGGTACAGATATTACAGTTACCGGTGGTACAAATATTTTACCCGGCGATGATGCTGCGGATGTAACAATCGATTTCACCGGCTCAACCGATGACGGCGATTGGCAAGTGTCGGGAAGTGATATGTATTCACTGCCAACCGGTGATGTTGGCATCGGTACAACAAGCCCCGCAGAAAAACTCCATGTTTCCGGCAACCTTAGGGTCGATGGCGATGGAACTACAAGCAATATAATAACTTCCGATAGGTTAGCAATAGGACTTGGAGCTTCTGTAGGCGCTACCAGAGCTTTAGCACTAGGCAGAAATGCCCAGGCCAGTTCACAGGAAGCAATCGCTTTGGGATATAATGCATCTGCAACAAATACTAGAGCACTCGCTCTGGGATATAATGCCGATGTTTCAGGATATGATGCAACAGCAATCGGCCGTGGTGCGATTGCTAGCGGTTTAAGGTCACAGGCCTTCGGAGCTGGGTCATCAGCAGGCCATACTGAGGCGACCGTGATAGGCTATAATGCTGCATCTACAAAAGATAGACATATTGTGATTGGTTCTGGCTCTGTCGGCGAAGTTTATATGCCAGGTGAATTGGGTATTGGTACTACTTCCCCGGCCTCCGAATTAGACGTAAACGGCACAATCCGCGCTGATCATTATCGCGCAAATGATGGCACCGATCTCATAAATGCCGGAACCGATATTGCAGTTACCGAAGAAGCCGATGGAAGCTGGACTATCGATGCCGCTGGTGGAGGCGGCGGTGACCAAATATGGACTTTCGATTCAGATTTAGAAGACTGGACTGCGACAACTGCCTGCGGATATACTACAAATTGGGCATGGGACTCTGATGGTGGAGCCGGCGCTGCATATTTTGATCAACCTTATGGAAACTCATCGGCGTATCTTCTTTCACCGAGTGTCGATGTTGCTGGTGCAACAACGGTTACGCTTTCTTATGACCACAGATATTATACTGAATCTTGTTGCGACCATGGCTATGTTGCCTATAGAATCGATGGCGGAAGCTGGACATTATTCACACCGACAACAGGTTCTTATGATGGTTCAGATGGACAATACCATGATGCCTTATTAGGTTCCTGTGGAACTAATACTCATTTGCTTTACTATGGCTCGAGTACTTCTTATGAAACCCATTCAGGCGATATCGATGTTACAGGCGCGAGCACATTAGAGATTGCTTTTCATTATAGCTCAGATGGCTCCATCGAACGCGATGGATGGTGGATTAATGAGGTATCGCTGACAGGCCTTCCAGAAAGCTCTGTTTCTATGGATGACCTTACTGACACCGACCTTACAAGCCCTGCCGAAGGCGATCTTCTTTACTATGATGGTACAAACTGGGTTAATCTTGGCATTGGTGCTGATGGCGAAGTTTTAACCAGCGATGGGACAATACCAGGCTGGGCACCATCTACCGGTGGTTCAGGAAGTAGTTCCTACATGTTTACACATTGCGGCCAAACCGGAAGAACCGGCCCTTCACAAGCTCAGGCAGATGCTGAATATGCGGGTACTAGTTTAGAAGGTGAAGTTACCGTTACAGATGGAATTCAATACTGGACCGTCCCTGCTGGCGTAAGCGAAATTGAAATCGAGGCTTGTGGAGCGCAGGGAGGCGGATCTGAAGGTGGTCTCGGCGCAGAAATGGTTGGAACATTTACCGTATCGCCCGGAGAAGTGCTTAAAATCTTGGTCGGCCAACAAGGCATGATAAATGGCCGACTTACATCTGGCGGCGGCGGTTCTTATGTAACCAGAAGTGACGACACACCTTTGATTGTTGCCGGTGGTGGCGGTGGCGCTGATGATAGCGGAAGTAATCAAGACGGTACAACTGCAACTGCTGGACAGGATGGATATGCTTCATATAGTGATGCCACAGGCGGAACTGGAGGGGATGGAGGAAATTCGACAGGTGGAACTGGCCACGGTGGCGGTGGCGGAGGCTTCTACAGCGATGGTTCTGGAAGTTCCTATGGATACGGCTTTCTTAACGGTGGTTATGGCGGTAATCCAACTACTACTAGTTATCCTACCGTAGATGGTGGTTTCGGAGGCGGCGGTGGCGCAGTCGATAATGATGGCGGTTCCGGCTATTGGGGCGGTGGCGCTGGCGGCGGCTGGTCTGGCGGTGGAGCTGCTTGTGCCTCAGGAACTGGTGCAATTCACCGAGCTGGTGGCGGTGGTTCATACAATGCAGGTACCGCGCAGGCTAATGCAGCAGGATCTAATTCCGGACATGGCTATGTGGCTATATCGACAGATGGCGGTGGAACAACACCACCTTCATGCTCTGATATCAATGAAAGCTTCGAAACCGATTTTGGCGAATGGGATAATGTAACTGGCGATGATGACGACTGGACGAGAAATAGCGGAAGTACAGGCTCCTCTTATACCGGCCCATCAAGCGCGAGCGATGGTACATATTATATTTATTGCGAAACATCTTCGCCAAGAACTAATGGAGACCAGTTTTATCTTCAAAGCGACCAAACTTTATGTTCTTCGCCTTCGATAGAATTTGATTATCATATGTACTTTAATGACTACACAGCTGGTAGTCTTCAATTGCAAGTTTCTAATACAGACGGTGCTTCATGGAGTACAATTTGGACTGAAACCGGCGACCAGGGGACAGCCTGGCAAAATACAACAAGAGACCTATCGAGCTTTGCCGGCGAAGATGTCATAATACGATTTGTATTTACAATAGGTAGTGGTACATCATATTATTATGATTGCGCCCTCGATGATATTACTATATATGATGTCGATGATGGCGGTACGCTTTTCCGAAGAAGGCTCGATGTCAGCGGCGAAAGTTCTGGCAGTGGCTCAGGTGCAACTCATATGGAATTATCTGAACCTGAAATAATCGGTTTGGAATGCTCTGCCGATGCCCGCGAAGGCATTCTTCTTGCTATGGCCGATGATGGTTCTGGATTATTGGTACCTGCACGCCCAGAATCCAAGACAATTATTGGAGTCGCAAGCAGCAATACTATAAAAAGGCCTGATAGGAAAGCAATCAAAAATGATAGTGAGCATAAGAGATTGGAAAAACAGCTCGAAAAACTATCTCATGATAATAATAATAATGAGAAAACACAGAATA
Source organism: Candidatus Zixiibacteriota bacterium (assembly GCA_046542255.1). Lineage (GTDB taxonomy): Bacteria > UBP14 > UBA6098 > JBKHBT01 > JBKHBT01 > JBKHBT01. The sequence goes on from JBKHBT010000062.1 coordinate 4,865, forward strand.
TCGATAGTGAGTTAGTAAAAATTGAAGATAAATATTCGAGATATTTCATCGAGTTAGATAAGGATAGAGAAGTCTATCTCCTTGCCGATGCTAATAATATGGCTATCAAAAAAGGCGATCTTTTGACCTTGAGTGATGAAGACGGTATTGTCAAAAAGCTAGATAATAATGATTCTGGCAAAATCATTGCCATTGCATTAGAAGGGCTCGAATCCGGCGAGAAGACGATAAAAGCTATGCTTAGCGAGGGCTATAATGCTCCCGATTATGAAAAAGAAATAGACGATCTAAATAAACGTCTCGAAAAACTCGAAGAGAAAATAAAATAAAAGACTATTAAAATAAAATGGATTATAAAAAGGAGGGCTTTTCAGCTCTCCTTTTTATTTTTTGAAATATTTTAGGGTATCATTAATAATTCATACAATGCGGAACAACGTATTGTCTGTATGTAATTTAACATGAATAAAAAAAGCCCCGAGCCAAAACCCGGGGCTAAATATCTTATTTGTTCACCCGTTTAATGATTGTCAAGATAGTGGCTACCACCATCTATATCGATATAAACGTCTGTTTCTTTGGTACGAATATTGGTTTCCTCCTCAGACATGCCGCGGAAATCTTTCCTGATGCCCGAAAGCCTGAAACTAAAGGAGGTTCCACCTTTCTGGTCAGTCGAGCCAACTATGAGCTTCGATCCCTTAACATTAGCATAAAGATGGTCTGGGCCATGTGGAGTTACAAATGGAATAATCGTCTCTTCAACGACTGAATTATAGAATAACCATAGATTCGATGCTTCTGGCTGCTTTGCGAGATCGATTTCAAAATAGCCATGGTCATCGAGCTTCTTGACGCCTTCGACTACTGTCTTCTGCCCAACCTGATCTGTTGTCCATGTCCTGAAAAGTTTGCCATTTATCTTGAGAACTGGGTCTATCGTGTTTGCCGATATTTCATTGACGCTTTCGAGGTTATTTCCGCCAAGATCCAGGTCGCCATCGTCTTCAATATGGAAACTTGGAGCATTATTCGGATATATATAATCGCCATCATCGGTCCAGGAATTGTCAGCGCCAGCTTCGAGATATCTTCCATCTAAATCGACTGTTAGATCGGTGCCAATATCTCTTGTCAGGGTAAGTACGCCATCGCCGGTTCCAAAGGAAGCGCCATTTACGAATTCATCATCAGAAGCCGAACCGGCATCATCAGGTACCCAATTTGAGCCGTCCCATGATAGAACCTGTCCGGATGATGCTCCCATAGAAGCCAGTTCGAGTGGACTGCCAGAAGTACCATCGCCAGTAAATCTTGCACTAGACTGAACTACCTGCGAACCCCAGTTGTCTCCGCCAGTTCCGGATTCGTCTGTTGCGAGTACCCATGAACTTCCATCGTATTTGAGAATTTGGTCTGTTGCTGCCGAACTTGGGAGTGAAATAGGATCAGTTGCTGTACCATCTCCTTCGAGAGGTGCAGCTACCTGAGCGACCTGTGTTCCCCAGTCATCACCATCTGTTGCAACATCAGAAGGTGCCCATGCCGAACCATCAAAGACAAGTGCCTGTCCAGAGGTTGCGCCCATTTCAGCAATATCAAGCGGTGAACTCTCTGTACCATCGCCCGTAAGTCTCGGGCTAACCTGTGCAACCTGCGAACCCCAATCATCTGCGCCAGCAGAACCTCGTGGTTCCCATGCCCCTGCTCCAGTATTCCATGTGAGTACTTCGCCATCGCCAGCGCCCATCTGAGCGATATCTAACGGTGAACTCACTGTACCATCGCCAGTAAGCCTCGGATTGACTTCGGCAACCTGAGTTCCCCAATCATCACCGCCAATTCCTGAGCCATCTGCCCAATAAAGCATTCCAGAAGCATCTGTCATCAAAACATCATCTGCACCAGCATCACCATCAATCACTAACTGACTGGTTGCAGATGCAAGTAAATTGCTTTCTATTGTAAGGTCGCCTGTAATATTCACAGTACCTTCAAGCTGTGCTGCTTGAGGTGTACCGTGGGCAAATATACCAATACCCGAACCACCAAGATAACCATAATTATCGGAATCATATTGGCCATATGCGCCATGCAATGTTGTACCAAGCCAACCTTCGGGGCCTGTCGATGAGATACCGACAATAGCTTTTTCGCCAGATTCAGCATTTCCATGGACCTCTAATCGATTTGTCGATAAAGGCGAAGCAGCTCCGATAACTACATTGCCATCATTGAGATTACGCATATCGATACCATCGATTTGCCAATCATCATCGCCAGTTTCGGCATTAAGGGCATTGAAGGCATATGGTACGCTTGTAAGGGGTTTACGACTTTCCAATAGTTCACCATCGATTGTCATTTCTATATAGAAAGTGCCTCCAGTAAAAGTTTCATCCGGAATCGGAGTTACTGAACCCAATTGAACAACAAAAAGCCCGGAATTAAATTCCACTGTTTGGCTTTCTGTCCAGACCGGTGTGCCTCCTGTTGGGACATCATATAAAGAAAATACTACTGGAAAAGAGCCTTCTATAGGAGTACCTATATCAGTATTTAATCTACCCTGAAAGGCTATCTGATTAGGAACTGCAAAAGCAATTGCAGCACAAGTAAAAATTATCAAAACTACCAAAAAACTTCTTTTCATTATTCCTCCTAAATTTTATTCAAGGCAGATTTGCTCTGGCTTCAAGTCTATAAGTGATTTCATTTACGATATCATAATAACTTTCCTCAGATGACCCCTGTGGTGCAAGAAATTCAAGCCATAAATATTCTATATCATCGATAGTTAAATCATATCCAGCAGGCCCGAACTTGTCTTCTGAAGACCATGACGGAGTGTCTGTTATATAGTCCCGAGCTGGGTCATATACAGCAGGTACAGCCAAATCTTCTGTAAATCTTGCTCTGGTGACAAATTTGTCGATTCCATTTCCATAACCATAAACCCATGGTGCGGGGGATGTTTCAACCCATTCAAGTGAAAAGGTCAAATGACAGTTCCCACAATTAGAAAGTTCAAATTGATCACCTTCTATCATTGCACGTGTCGCAGAAACATCTGCGGTATCCAGATCCCAAATTGTATGATCGATTTCGAAACATATTACTGGATCAAAATCTTTATACCAAAAACCGTATGTTCCTTCTCCATAGCTGGCAGAGCCTGATACATTTCCAATAGCCGCTTGACCGGCTGTTGTGCCTGTATTTTCTAATCCTATATCTCCTCCGGGCGATATGACATACCAATAGCATCGATAGCCAAGGCCAATAGAAGAAAATAGAAGCAGCAAAAATATCAGCCCCCAACTAAATTGGGTTTTTTGTATATTCAAGAGCCCTCCGATCTTTTACATCATTCATTATATTATATCCTGTTTTCGTCTATATAATATTTAATAAAAACTTTTCATATTAGCAAGTTAAATTTTGATTTATAGAAATTTCTTGCCAAAGATGAACCAATATCTTTATTTAACAGAAATGTTTGAAAAATTATCATGTATGTAAGTTAATGAAAAAGATTTTTTTTACAACAAAAAAACTTGTCATAAGAGAATTTAATCTCGATGATTTAGAAGATGTACATAGCTATGCAAATGACCCGGAAGTTTGCAAATATCTGACTTTTTGCCCTAATTCAATCGATAAATCTAAAGAGTATATCCAGAAGAATATCGCAGCTCAGAATACAATGCCAAGGACACGCTATGACCTTGCAATATATCACAAAAAGGCAGAAAAAGTTATTGGAGGAATAGGGCTTTTTATCGGCGATTATAAATCCGCCGAGCTTGGATATATTCTCAATAAAGATTTCTGGGGACAGGGGATAACAACCCTATCAGCAAGGATACTAATAGAATTTGGCTTCGAAGTATTAAACTTGCATAGAATTTGGGCAACATGCAATATCGATAATAGGGCATCTGAAAGAGTTATGATAAAATGCGGAATGGAAAAGGAAGGTGTACTAAGGGATTTTCTACCAATAGATGGCATCTGGTATGATAATTTCTTGTATTCAATTATTGAAAATGACAAAAGACAATTACCGGGGAATGTGATTATTGAGTCTGATTTTATCTAACTTGAACTAAAAAAAGATTTTCAAAAATGGCCTTATTGAGATTGTCGATAATGTTAATGTCGATATTGCTATTTTTTAGCGATGGATATCGAAATATGCCCAGCCAACCTAAAGATAAAAATCGATGATATTTTACTGGCTTTTGTAAATATTGCTGCTATATTTATCAGATGGATATATTTAGATATGATTAAGAAAATATTTACATATTTTGCCCTTTTACTTTTGTTGTCGATAGCTTCTGCTTTGGAAGTAACAGCCATAATCGATGGAATGGAATATGATATCGATTGCATCGAAAAAGATGGCATCGAATATTTCTCGACTGAAGAACTTGCAAAACAGAGATTTATTCAAAATCGTATCCTGACAAAACAGAAGCGCAAAGAGAGCTTTAGGATATTCGATAAGTTGTTTGTCTTCACTCCATTTAGCCCTTTTGTAATTATTGATAGTGATGCTTATAGCATCGGTGTACCGGCATATGTCGATTCTATCTCGCATTATATACCATTACTTGGCTTTTTTCGAGCGATGGCTCTCGCGCTTGAAAAAGATATTGAAATTCGCTATCCCGATGGTGAAGTGTATTCTGTATTCTACGAAGGTGATTCGGAAGCTCCCAAAGATGAAAAAGACAAGCCAAGCCCGCCACCGCCTCTTCCATGGAGCGATGCGGAAAGCCAAAATCAATTAAAAGTTACGAAAAATTGGAGAGTAGTTGTCGATCCAGGACATGGCGGAAAAGACCCGGGCGCAATAGGCAAAAGCGGACTATATGAGAAGGATGTCGTATTGGATATTTCAAAGAGAATTAAAAAGCTTGCCGAAGCAGAATATCCAAATATAAAGGTGATTTTAACAAGAGATGGTGATACTTTCCTTCCCCTTGCCAAAAGGGGCGTAATCGCAAGAGAGAACCGGGGCGATATTTTTGTTTCTATACATTGTAATGCTTCGAATAGTTCCAGGTCAAATGGCTCGGAGACCTTTTTTCTCAGCCCTGCCAAGACATCGGATGCCAGAGCAACTGAACTTCTGGAGAACAAGGCCCTCGAATATGAGCAGGATACGAAATATGATCCATCCACGATAGCTGAATTTATCCTTGCCGATTTTGCACAAAATGAATTTATCCGTGAAAGCAGCAGGCTGGCATCCAAAATAACTGCTAATATTTCCCAAAGTGGAAAACTTCGCTCACGCGGAACATCACATGCTGCTTTTTATGTCCTCGATGACAATGTTATGCCTTCTGTTTTGGTCGAGGTAGCATTTATAAGCAATGTAGAAGAAGAAAAGAAGCTAAAGTCCAATGAATTCAAGGATAAAGTGGCAAAATCTGTTTTGGAAGGAATTAGCGATTTTGTAGATGAATTCGCAAAATAAAAGTAGATGAATGATTAATTTTGATAAATTTATATAAAGATACAAATTTGCACTTGACATATGGCATTAGATAATCTATACTATGTAAAAGCTAAATAGGGGTTTATGCGAAATATAAAAAATTAACCCCAAAAGCTTGAGTTTTGGAATTTTTTATTTGATATTTTTTGATTTTATCAATTGGCCAGGATTTTCTATCACGGAGGTAATTTCTGTGGCTTCTTTTTTGGATTCAAAGTTAGCAGGTTCTAAGAAATTAAGGATCGGTTTGGACATAGGTTCGTCATTTCTAAAGGCGGTCGCTTTAGAAGAGAGCCGTAAAGATGTTGTTTTATATAAATTTGCAATTAAAGACCTTCCCCAAAATGCAATTGCAGATAAGGATATTTCAGATAGAGAGACGGTAATTTTCACTATCCAGAATCTTATGGAAGAAATCGACCCGAAGGCTACCGATGTTGTTATTTCGGTCTCGGGCAATAAAGTCTTTTCTGATAAAATCACAGTTAAAAAACAATCTAAGGCATCCGCACTTCGTGAACAGGTTATGACTCAGGCCGAAGAAAGAGTCCCAATGGGAACAGAAGGTGTATCTATTGGATATTTCCCAATCACTGATAACGATGTCGGCAAGAATATTGATGTCGAGCTTGTTGCGGCGAGGAGCGATTTTATAAGAAGCTATGTGGAGCTTGTCCATGATGCCGGTTATACTGTTACCGCTGTCGATGTTGATGGATTGGCCAATTTTAATGCATTTGCTAATAATTATGAAATTTCCCCTGAATCGGTGATTTGCCTCATGGATATCGGCCATTCGATTACTAATCTTGTTTTTATAATTCAAGGGTATTTTTTCTCGATGCGCGATATATCGATTGGAATGCATTCTATGTGGGATTCTATTCAAGGCGAGCTGTCCTTTTCAAATGATGAAATGCAGAATTTAATGGATGGAATTTATGATACTGTCGATATGGAGCAATTTCAGGATGCTGTCGATGTTGCATCGGGTGATCTCAAGGTCTCTCTCGATACCGCTTTCAATTATCTGGAAACTATTACTCAAGGACAGATGGTTAGCCAGATATATCTTACAGGAGGCGGAACGCTGGTTCCAAATATGGCACAATCGATTGGAGCAAAAATGGGTCTGCCGGCCGAAATAATTAACCCCTTTAAAGATATTGTAGGTGATCCATCGCTTTTTGTAGATAAACCAATGGAACAATTTGCATCACTTTACACCGTAGCAATGGGAATGGCATTGAGAGCTGAATAATGAAAAATGGCAATATTACAATAAAAATAAATCTATTACCTCCTGAGCTTAAAAGGCGCAAAAAAGTTCCATTCATCGACAGGACTTTGATATATGTCGTTTTCTCTATTATTTTGCTTATAGTTTTACTGGTTTTTGTTAATTTCACACAGAAGACTCGAATTTCTGAACTGGAAAGCCAAATTAAAGTTACCGAGGCTGAAATAAAAAGATATCAGCCACTTTTGGAAGCAATTAAACAAGCAAAAACACTGAAGAGTAAAATCCAGGAAAGAATAAATGCTATTCAAACACTGGAAGTCGAAAGGCCTCTCTGGGTCAATACATTGCGTGAATTTACTGCTGTTCTACCTAATAATCTATGGTATAATACTATAAAATATAATAGTTCGACTTCCATTATCGAACTTCAGGGGCAAAGCTATTCGCTAAACGATATCGCGCAATATTTGATCAATCTTGATAAATCTGCTTATTTTACAGGTGTTTCCCTCAAAGGTATTTCAAAGAAATCAGATAAAAAGAAAAATGAATCCTATGAATTTTCGCTCAGGATGACATTGCTTAGAGATCAAACCAAAGCCGAAGTTGGCGAGTTCAAGATTAAAAAAGAGAAAAAGAAAGAGAAAAACAAAACCGACCTCAAAAAAGTCGATTTAGAACCTAAGGGTCGTGAGGAACTTGGAAAAGAAAAAGAAAAAGCAAGAGGCTCGATAAAGAAATTAGGAAATTGATGGATATTAAAAACCCCAAAATACAGAAGCTAGGCATCGGACTTTTTCTTGGTATTATAATAATCGCACTATGGTATTTTAATTTCTATGATTCGAATTCAAAAGAAATCAATAAATTGGAAAATAATCTTGAGAACTTAAGAAAAGAACTCGCCGAGACAAAAAACCGTGCAAGAGATATAGACAGGATTATCGAAGAGCGCGATTCTCTTTTTACAAAATACAAGCTTCTTGAAAGACTCATGCCACCTGAACGTGATGAATCTAAATTTCTAAAATCATTAAACAATTCGGCAGCAAATAATGGAATTTTAGTTAAAAATATCGGAATAAAGCCATCCAGAGAAAAAGAATTCTTCTATGAAGATCCTTATGAGCTCGATCTTGCTACAACTTATCATAAATTAGGATTTTTCTTGAGCGAAGTAGCTAATTTCAAGTTTACAACGACAGCTTCTCAGATGGATTTAAAAACAACTGGCCGGCCAGGGCAAAGCCTTAATATAAAACTTTCTATTAGTACATATCATCTGCGAGATAGTCTTGCAACACCAAAAGACCCAAGGGATAAACTAAAGAAATAACTATGCAAAATAAAATAAAGAAATTTTTAGCCCTTATTGTTTTAATTTCAAATACCTTCGCAGCCTATAATGTCATCGAATTTGAAATTTCCTGTAAAAATGATAGGACAAATATATCGGTTTTCACCAGCTCGGTGCCATCGGTTCAAGATACAATCCTTTCATCGCCTGATCGCCTTGTTCTGGATTTTGAAAATGGAATTCATCAGTTAAAATCTAAGGAATTTAGCAATCTTCCCGCAGGTCTTCTTATGCGCGTGCGCTCGAGCCAGTTTAAACCGGAGCCAAATCGAGTTACGCGCCTGGTTTTTGACCTTGCAGAAGCACCGAATAACTATAGTGTCGAAAAAGATGATGAGGGATTAAAAATCTCTATACCAACTCCAGACTATCCCACAATAGAATCCTACAAGAGTGGTAGGAAAGCAAATATACCACCTGCACCAAAAGAAGAAAAACCGGAGCCTAAAAAGGAAGTAAAGCCCGAACCTGAACCAGAAAAAAAGCCCGAAACCAAAGAGCCTGATGAAGAAAAAGTAGAAACTGAACCCAAACCAAAAGAAGAACATGAATCAAAAGAAGAACAAGAACCAAAAGAAAAGCAGGAACAGCAACTACAAATAGAAGAAGCCGATGAAGAACAATTAACTATAGATACAACCGAGACAGATAGATCTGAGTACTTCAGAAGTAGAATCGAATATGAAAGAACAGTGGATAGGGATCCATTTATCAGAGTTAGCAATGAAATTGCAGCAGAAATTGGTGATGTTAGACTCCCAAATTACGAAAACCTTTCTCTTGTTGGTATCGTGGGCACAGAAGGGAATTATAATGCCCTTATGCAGGATTCAAAAGGTTTCGGATATATGTTTGTCCCTGGAGATTCTGTCCTTAATGGTATTGTAGTATCTGTTAACGATACATCGATTACATTTTCTATAAACGAGTATGGATATATTAGAGAAGTTAGCATGTCTTTGGAAAAGGGGAACTGATGAAAAGAATAGATTTTACAAAAAAAAGTTTGAGATTAATTATTGCTCTTGTTTTGATCCTAATAATGAGTACAACATTTTCACAAATGACCAAAAGATACGAACATCTAGTATTTCAAGATGCCGACATTCGAGCTATTTTCCAATTTTTGTCAAAAGAGGCCGGAGTAAACATAATAGTTAACCCCGAAGTTAGTGCCAGTGTAACGCTCGATCTTAGAAATATTTCCCTTCAAAGAGTTATAGACATACTTCTCGAAACCTACGATTTGACCATGCTTCGGGAAAATAATTATTACCGAATAATGAATACTACCAGCTATCGTAAAAAGCAAAAAGATGATATGAGCTATGAGAATGAAAAGAAATCTTTAATCGATATAGAATCACGGATTTTCCAGATCAAATATGCTACAGCCGGTGAGTTAGAAGGGCCTGTCAATTCAGCTCTTTCAGACAGAGGTGAAGTTGTAATCGATTCTCGGTCCAATTCGATTATCGTAAGAGATATACCACAACAATTCGAAAAGGTAGAGCGATTGCTCGATGATTTGGACCAGCCCACAAAGCAGGTTAAGGTATCTGCCAAGATATTGCTAATCGATAAAAATGTAATGCAGGAAATAGGTGTTCAATGGCAGGCTAATAAAACATCAGTAGATGACCCAATGGGCGGTTCAAACAATGATGTCTCCATGGGTACCACAACCGAGCAGGTCAGCTCAAACCAATCAATAGGGCGGTTTACATGGGGTATCATATCGGGTGATTATGCTTTTGAAACAGCGATGGCAGCTCTTTTAAGCGATAATAATAGCAAAATGATCGACCATCCAGATGTTACTACATTAGACAATAAACCTGCTGAGATATTCTCTGGTAAAGAGATACCTGTTACTCTGCGTGATGAGGCCGGCAATGTGATTTATCAATACTACAATGTCGGAACCATGCTCCAAATTACGCCACACATCACAGCAAATGATAAAGTGCTTTTAGATCTATACATAGAAAGAAACGGTATCGATAGAAGATCCAGTGGTATAGAGATAATCAAAAGAACGGCGACAACCTCTATCAGGATTGGCCCTGATGAAGTTGCTGTTATCGGTGGCGTCTCGACTGAAGAAGCCAGAGAGCTTGAAGCCGGCGTTCCAGTGTTAATGGATATCCCCCTTTTAGGAAGACTATTCAAATACAATACGAAGGAAATCGTAACTGCCGATCTTGTAATATTTATAAGTGTCGATGTATTAGATTAAGTTCAAGTCAAATAATATTTTATGGGCGAGTTTATTTATGACTCGCCTTTTTTATTAGATATTTTATTCAGAATAATTTCTAACCCACAGGAACTATAACAAACCATAATTCCGACTGTAACAGTAGAGAAACGGCCGATAGCAAATAAGGGCAAATGAGCCATAAAATATAAAAGAGAAATAATAAGAGGGATATATTCAATTTTTCTTTTCTTTTCTTTTCGGTAGATTGTTGTAAGCGCAACTATCAATAAAATGAATAAAGGCAAGCGAAAGATGATCATTATCAAGCTCTTGTAAGTCGATAGATAGGTTGTCCAATACATTATCGAATTTATCACAAATTTTTCTAATAAGAAAAGTGGATTTTCTTTTAGCTCATCTATCGCTAAATACAAATGTATAGAATCTGATGCCATGTCCCATTCAGCCTGCGAAAAGTTATCCGGAATAGCGGCATTTATTGAATCGGATTTGGCCGATGTATAATTCCAAAGCTTCAGATAGGAAAGTGGCGCCTTTTTGTAGTTCTCGACAAAACGATTGCCTCGATAAAGATTATAGCCACCGAGTAGATGCACAGGGATAATCTTATTCGATAATCTATAATTTCTATATGTCCATGGTGCGATGATCGCCAGTGAAATCAAAAACAATATGATCGCCTTTTTGTATCGTTTAAGCCAAAAAGCTGCAATAAAAAATATTGGAATGTAGATCAAAAAGGTGGATTTTATCAGAGCTGCAAGTGCAATTGCTATCGAAAGATAGATATAATTCTTGATATTGTCGCTTTTATATGCAATGATAGCAAGATATGCGATTAAAGCCATAAAAAATGTTGTGAGTGTCTCGAGCATAACCATTCCAGGATATCGAAAGACAAGAGGATGAAATACCAATATGATGCCTGTAACTAACCCGGCAAAAGAACTAAATAGCTCCTTTGCAGTTTTATAACCATAGAACACCGTAAATGAAGCGAAAAGGCTTTGTAAAATGATAAGGATAATAAACCAGTTATTTTTGCTAAGTATATAACAGAAGCCAACAATAATAGGATAAAGCGGGCCGCGATTTAGCGTTGGCCCTTTATCGGCATCGAAAGCAATCATCCCGTGCTCTACCAGATTGATGCCAAGCTCTGCATGACCATCGGGATTGAATTTGGTATGTATAATCCTGGATGCGCCCAAAGATACAAAAATCAAATTGAAAGACAATAACAATAGAAATGAAAACACCAATAGATAAATCGGTATCTTCTTCTCTTTGTCAGAAGCAAAGTTTTTAATTTTTTCTATCAAATACAATGTATTATTTTGCTAATTCTGTCATTATATCGGCCGAGATTCTTCCTGATTCATATATTGTCGGTAGGCCGCTACCCGGATGTGTTCCACCGCCGACAAGATATACATTTTCGACATCCTCGAATTTATTATGCGGCCTAAATATAAGCATCTGGCCGACATTGTGCGCAAGATTAAAGGTCGCGCCACGATAGACATTCAGTTCATTTTCCCATTGTGCTGGGGTTATCATTTTTTCTTCTACGATATGCTCTCGAAGGCCGGTTAATTTGCCCCGGTTTTCGACAATATCCAGTACCTTATCGCGGAAACCATCGGCATCTTTATCCCAATCGATATTGGATTGATTATTAGCGATGGGAACAAGTAAATAGATCGTGGATTGGCCTTCTGGAGCAAGTGTTGGGTCGGTTGCTACGGCATTCTGAATATAGACCGAAGGATCCTCGGATAGAACGCCACTAACTGCGATTTCATCGACATTTTTCTTATAGTCTTCTGCGAAAACAATATTATTATGTGGAATATCATAGACTTTGTCAACACCGAGATATAGCATGAAAGTCGAGCAAGAGAATTTCTTCTTATGGATTTTCTCGGGCTTCCATTTTTTTAGGTCTTTGGAGTCGAAGAGATTATTTATGGCATAGCCGAAATCAGCGTTGACTACTACATAGTCCGATTCTTTGAAATCACCATTTTCCAGGATTATACCATTTGCCTTGCCATTTTCGACCGAGACCTTCTTGACCGGCGAAGAAAGGTGAATTTTACCGCCATCTTCTTCGAGAATCTTAGCCATTTGATGCGAAATTTCATTAAGGCCGCCAATCGGATGATAAATTCCGCCATTATGTTCTATATAGGAAATTATTGTGAATGTTCCCGGACATTCCCATGGAGACATTCCAAGATATTTCGCCTGGAATGTGAAAGCGATCTTAAGGTCATCATCGGAATAGTATCTTCCGAGGACATCGAAAAGGCTCACATGAGCATCGAGATATGGCAAAGCTTTAATAAATCTTTTGGAAAAGAAATCGGTGTATCTATCATAAGGCACCTGTAGGCAGGGTACGAGCTTGTCATATTTTTGTTTTTCACGCTTGAGAAGCCGCCAGTATCCTTCTTCATTCCCTGGGAAGAGCTTTTTGATCTGCTCATAGGTCTTCTGCTGGTCTTTATGTGATGGGAAGAATTCTCTACCATCATGATATGCAAGCCGATACATTGGATCGACCTCTTTGATATCCAGATAGTCTTCGATCTTTCGGCCAGCCAGCTTGAACATATCCTCTAAAATGTTTTTCATCATAAGAAATGTCGGGCCCATATCGAATATGAAATCGCCGAGTTTTATGGCTTGATTTCTTCCGCCAACAACCGGGTCTTTTTCATATATTTCCACATCGAAACCCCGATGCTGAAGAATCATCGCATTTGTCAAACCGCCTGGCCCTGCGCCTATTACAATAACTTTTTTTCCCATTTTATCTCCATTCGCTTATTTTACAGCTTAATATGCATATTTTATTCAAAATCTTCAATTATTTTATCGCGAATCATCTGTCCTGAATAAAGAACCATAGGCATACCGCTACCCGGATTGACACTGCCGCCGACAAAATAAAGATTATCATATTTTTCGCTTCTCTTTGGTGCTCGAAGGCCTTTATTGCGGTGTTTATCGGCAATCACGCCATATATCGAGCCATGGTCGGAATAGTACATCTTTTCTAAATCGTGTGGTGTCAGAATATCTTCAACCACGATATGGTCCCGAATATTCTCAAGGCCCATTCTCTCGACTTTGTCATAGCAACGTTCTTTGAGTTGATCATATTCTTCCATCGGGAAAGGCGGATCTTGAATTGCGGGAATATGCGGAAGCATCTTGATTATCTCATGTCCTTCGGGGGCAATTGTTTTGTCTGTCCTGGTTGGCGCGACAAGATAGATAGTAGGATCATTTGGCATGATCTTTTTATTATGAATATCATCCATATGTCGATATAGATTTTCTGCGAAAAAGAAATTATGGTGCCCAAGCTGCGGATATTCTCTATCCAGTCCGATATGGATTACAAGGCCAGATGCAGATGGTTCCCAACGATGATGATATTTTTTCATGAAATGCTTGTCTTCGCCAAGTAGTTTCTCATACGCCGGAATAACTTCCATATTCGAGACGATTATATCGGCTTCGACATAATTATTATTAGCAAGAATAATGCCATTTACTTCATCCGAATCGCTAACTATTTGTTTAACTTCGGAATTTAGGTGTATTTCGATATTTAGCTCTTTCATCAATTTTTGGAATCCTTCGGAAATACCAAACATACCGCCATCGACATACCATTCTCCATATCCCAGTTGCGAATATGGCAAAAGGTTCAGAAGTGCAGGGGCATTGTAGGGCGATGAGCCGACATATTTGATAAAAAAGCTCATAATGTCACGAAGGTATGGATTTTTGATATGCTTTTCGACAGAATGCCGCATAATATTGAAATAATCGGTTTTCTTGATAATTTCAGTCATATTGTGGCCTTCGGTAACTTCGCGAATCGAATCGGCACCTTTTTTGAAATAGTTATCTACAGCAAAACGCCAAAGCCTTCTTGAATAGTCGAGAAATTCATAGAAACCATCCACTTCGTCATCATCGAAACGGGAAAGCTCCTTTTCCATATTCTTGAAATCACCCCAGAGATCGACAATTGTTCCGTCTTTGAAAAAGTTTCGCCATTGAGGCTCTATTTGCCTTATGCTGATATAGTTTGACATATTTTTGCCTGCCATTTCGAAGAGTTTTGCGAAGATATGTGGCAGAATCATAATCGATGGCCCGAGGTCGAATTTGAAGCCATCTATTTCTTTGACATTTAATTTCCCGCCAATATGGCTGTTTTTTTCGTATATTGATACATTATAACCAGCAGTAGCAAGAGAGATTGCGGCGGATATACCACCCAAACCAGCTCCGATGATTACGATTTTTTCTGATTTTGGCATAATATGTCCTTTCTTTCATTATTCTAATAATTCAAGATACTAAATTTGGTTCAAAATGTCATTCATTTTTATTAAAAAACTCTAATTTTCCCAAGGATTAATAAGAAATTTTTAACATCGATTCTGTTTTTATCGGAATGTAAACTTTTGTATTTGCATAATATTAAGCAACATATAGCTTTACTGAATTTAAGTTAAATGTTGAAATTCAATTAGTAGATAAACAAGACTACTGCCCTCGCTACAAAGCTCTGCCCCAAACACTCTCGCTACAAAGCTCTCCCCTAAACACCGTCGCTACAAAGCTCTGCCCCAAACACCCTCGCTACAAAGCTCTGCTTTGTAGCGCAATATTTTCCGAAGTTCCGTTTCGATTCTTGTACTGCCCCCCTAAAGAATCAAAGCATACAAAATATTGAAGTTTAAAAAGCTCCGCTTTTCAACAAGGATAAAAGCACAAGGTTGTTTATTTAGCACAATTTTTAACTCTGAATTTGGTTTTTTAATATTTGAGTTTCTTTGGAAACCTTTAATTATCTCTTTTAAAGCCATATATATAACATATA
>JBKHBT010000157.1:0-3777 GCA_046542255.1 Candidatus Zixiibacteriota bacterium
TTATCAAAAAAAGCGAGAGACGGGATTCGAACCCGCGACAATCACGTTGGCAACGTGAGGCTCTACCATCTGAGCTACTCTCGCTTACAACCTTTAATAATAATTATTATGTTTTCAATGTCAAGAGGAAAATCGACTAAGGCGCAAAAAGTTGTATCTTTAGTAGCTTTAGCTCGAGAATTTAATTACGCAAAGATTTTAATAGCAAATTATTTCGATTAGGTACGAAAGGCATCTTCGATATGGCTAATCACATCGCCAATAATTGCAATAGCATCGAAGCGTAGGAAGTGGTTTTTGATTTGATTTCTAAAAACATACTCCTTAGCAGTATGGATTATTCTCTTGCGTTTTTTGCTGTTTATTTTCTCGAAAGGCCCAGCAAACTGATTTTTGCTGGATTGATATTTGACTTCTATAAAGCAGATTACATTATCCTTCTCTGCTATAATATCGATTTCGCCGCCGCGGACGGTGAAGTTTCGCTCGAGAATCTTATAGTCCAAACCCTGAAGATATTTCGCTGCCTTCTCTTCTGCAGCGCGCCCCTGTGATACTCGATTTTTCATATCAATAATATCGACAGTAAAGCCTTCTTATGCAAATGCTTTGTTAATTTGGTAAATCCGGCATAAGAAGAAAAAGCGAATCATCATCGATATGAACTGAAGTGCCATATTTGGCCGAAATGTTTTCGATTAATTGGAATATATCTTCATAATATTTGCCTTTTGCTGGTGAAGTAGCCCTTGGCGATGATAGCATTTCTATCGGTTGCATTTTAATTTGCACAATTTCGCCTTCGTGAACATAAATCCTGAGTATTGCACTGAGATTATTCAGATAATCGTTCTGGTCGAATACAAAATTCCCGAGGCTATATACAATGATGCCGGTATGGCCAGTTTCATCTGATGTATAGAATTCTACTGGCTGCAGCCTATGAGGGTGATGGCCGATCACAATATCGGCGCCGAAATCTATCAGGCTTCGCCCGATGAGATGCTGATTATCATTTGCGTAAACCGTATCTTCCATTCCCCAATGAATATGCACTATCATGATATCGCATCGTTCGCTTGCTCTATGAACCTTTCTCAGGCAATTCGATAGCACCCAGCTCGGGCCCCAACTCGGCGCTGTCGATGGCTTATTGTGGCCTATAAAATTGGTTCTGGTATCATTTAGGCCCATCACTCCGATAATATTGCCTTTGATATTAAAATATCTTGCATTCAATGCTGCGGTGATATTCGAGCCGCCGCCGACCGGGATGATAAAGCTTTCTTCGAGCCTATCGATGCAATCCAGAAATGCAGTGGTGCCATAATCGAAGGCATGGTTATTTCCGACAGTGACACAATCGAAGCCGGCGAGCGATAGCAGTTTTATCTGTGAGATATCTGCACGGAAACAATATTTTTTGTCCATTTTGATGCCTCGATCAGAAATCATGCTCTCGAGATTTCCGGTGAGAAAATCGGCTTCCGAAAGACTCTGCGCGATATTATAAAAAGGATAATGCCATGCGCGGGCATTCTGGAATACCCTCACATTTCTGTCTAACATAATATCACCGACCGCCATGATTAGGATTGTGTCTTTTGTCATGAAGGGATTTATCGTATTTGAAAACAAGGCTAAACAAAAGAAAATCGAAAATCCAAAGAACAAAGCTCTCAATCTGATTGCATTCATATGAAATTTCTTTTGGGCCATATTTTTTCTTCCAGTCCATCCATCTAAACATTCTCTCATAGCATAATAATATAAAGATACAGTCCATATTAGCCGCTGTTTCTAATTATGGCATTTTTCAAGGGCTGTCAATAAATATTTGTGTAATGGGAAATTTCGTTGAATCAGCGAAGCAAGTTTATTCGCCGTGACGATGGCACAAATTATCTCTATCACTTCATATAAAAAACCATCATCCTGCCCATCATCCCCTGTGTCAGTAGGCTGGAAGTGCGTAGCGTTGTGCTGAGCCTGTCGAAGAGCCGAAGCTATTATTAAAGAAAAAAAAAGGATTGCAAACCCATTAAAGATCATTTAGATTCAGAAGCATAAGAATTATTATCCGGAGCAATTTGAAAGAAACGCAAAAATTAAATTTCATTGAAATCGAGTCCAAAAGCCTGCTTCGCAAGATGAAGAAAATCGATAGCTGGTTTGTATCCCGCTATAGCATGAATATCTATCGCGGCTGCAGCCATAATTGTGTCTATTGCGATGGCCGTGATGAAAAATATCGTGTTAGCGGAGATTTCGCCCACGATATCCGTATAAAAATGAATGCACCATATCTTCTCGACAAAGAACTCGACCCGAAACGGCGCAGAAAGCCTATGAAAAAAGGTTTTGTGGTACTTGGCGGCGGTGTCTGTGATTCTTATCAACCGGCAGAGAAGAAATATGGCCTTACGAGAAAAATTCTGGAGATTCTTGAAAAGTATAATTATCCGGTTAGCATTCTGACCAAGTCAACCCTTGTAGAACGCGATATCGATATCATAGAAAAAATCAGAAAGAAGAAGCAGGCGATTTTGTCGATGAGCTTCTCCACTACCGATGATTATCTCGCCGGGATTTTAGAGCCGGGAGTCCCGCCGCCATCAGAGAGGCTCAGGACACTTTCCAAATTTGCACAAAAAGGCATCCCGACAGGTATGTTCCTTCTTCCGGTTATTCCATTTATCACAGATAGCCCGGATATGATCGATAGAGCTGTAAAAGATGCGAAAAATGCCGGAGTTCGATTTATCAATTTCGGCGGAATGACATTGAAAGAAGGCCGCCAGAAGGCTTATTTCATGGAGGTTCTCATGAAGCATTTCCCGGATTATGAGACAGAATATTCCGTAATCTACCGCGGCGATAAATACGGCTCTGCAATAGCCGATTACTATCGAAGCATCGACCAGGTTTTTGATAATATTTCCAGGAAATACCATGTGCCCAAAAGAATACCACCAGAATTATTTCGCCGGCATGTCGAAGAAAATGACCTTGTCATAGCCATGTTAGAGCATATCGACTATCTACTGAAAATGCGTGGGTTTCGTTCGCCGTATGGTTATGCAGCATGGCAGCTTTCGAAAATCAAAGAGCCATTATCCTGCATACAGTTCGAGCTTATGAATATCAAAGGAATCGGCAAAAGCATTCAGAAGCTAATCCGTGAGATCCTTTCGACTGGCAATAGCGAATATTATCACAAACTCGAAAGACAATGAGATTTCTCGTAAATCTATAATAGTGAAAATGTGCGGGCGACTTTGCAACACCCGCACATTAAACCAACGAAGGAAAGAGGGATATGAGAAACATTGACATTAATTCAAAATTCGATAGTCCTCCGATTTCGGCCTTTTTTCGCTTTTTGTTTCGCTATCAGTTTCGACAAGCTCCGCTACAGATTTCAATAAAGCTCCATTTTTATCAAGAAGCCGTTTGAACACAAGGAGCGTCATAATAACCAGCACATTCGTTTGCATTTTTTGCCTCCTGTCTTCGCTTATGTATATTGCATCTGCCATGCCATAAATAAAGCCTAAGGGTGAAACTTTCATAAGCCACTATGTCACAGGGCTATAAAGAGCTTTGACAATTGTTATTACATAACTATTTATGACAGATGACAGATTTCTGTCATGTGCATAATATGTCTTTGTCGATTATATTGTGTTTACGGCTCTTCGACAATACTCAGTAAATAGCTCCGTGCGGACATCGCTTCTGCCAGACAATGCGCTGTTCCGCATTGTCATACTTTTC
>JBKHBT010000158.1:0-3757 GCA_046542255.1 Candidatus Zixiibacteriota bacterium
ATAAGATTAATATGTTTATTCATATATTTCGACTGGTTCATTCCCCAAGTTTAACACTGAATCTGGATTAACTGATTAATTTTACGCCAAGAAGTAACTTATTGAATTTCTGTTAAGATTTATTATTGCAAAAGCTTAATATTTCTCTATATTATATATAATCTGTATGAAGAAATTTTTTATGATGCCGATAAGTAATAAATGGAAGTCTCGATGAGAAATAAACTGGCCTTTATAATAATTTTTTTTATTGCAACGATTTTTGCCCAATTTGACAGTGAAAGTATCGATTTTGTTAGTCAAATTCTCTCCGGAGCTTGTGAAGTTATCGAGACAGATGGAGAATTCTCATATATTGGCTGCGGATTAAGTTTTATAATTGCTGATGTGTCTGTTCCAGGTTTTCCAGATGCTATTTCTTCCACTTTTATGAGCAGTCGTATTGTCGATTTAATGGTTTTGGAGGATAGGGTATATCTTGCTACATGGGAAAGTGGTATTTCAATCTTTGATGTATCCGACCCTATCAGGCCGCGAGTAATGGGCGAGTTTATTCCCGATTTAGATGGTCTGCAAATTAGAAAGATAGATATCCAGGATGATATAGTGGCTATTTGTGATATCGAACATGGTATTTTTCTTGTAGATATATCGATTTCTGGCGCACCTGAGCTGATATCGATAATAGAAAGAGAAGAATCACTCTACGATATAGATATCGATGGTGATTTTTTGTATATCGCTAATGGTGGTGGACTTTTGATTTATGATATATCATCGCCATCGGTTCCATCATATGTAACGCATCTTCCAGTTAGCCGCGATACGAAAGTTATTAAAATACAATCCCCCAATGCAATAATCGGAAGTGGTTCTTTTGCATTTACCATTGATATTTCTCGCCCATCATTGCCAGAGATTATCGATTCTTTGAGTTGTGTAAGTGAAGTTACGAGTCTTTCATTTATGCCGTCTTTTGAAGGTGCAATTTCGACTTTTGGTGCCGGCGTAAGGATTGTCGCTATCGATTCTTCGGGATTTATCACTGAAACGGGTCATTATGGAGGCTGGGAAAGAAGCTGGGATGTTAAAATATCAGACGACATTGTCCAGGTTGCATGTGGCTACAATGGATTGAAATTTGTCGATATATCAACGATTGGTATGCCGGCTGATTTATCTGAGCTTAATATTTCTGGCTCAACAAGAGGAATCTATTTGAGTGATGATAATATTTTTGTTTCCGATATTTATAATGGTGTCTATGTGATCGATAAAACCGATCCATTTTTACCTGTTGTATCCGAGCATTTTAATACCATTGAACGTGCTATTAATCTAAGTGAGAAAGATGGCTTTGTATATGTTGCAAATCAGAGTAATCTATTACCTATAATCGATACTGAAGAAGGTGAAATTACAGAAATTCTCTTCGATAGTTCATCTTTGATAAAAGATATAAAGATTAGAAATAGATTTGCGTATATTATTATCGAGGCTCGGGAATGTGAAGCTAATGCACTTCATATCTTAGATATATCAGATCCCGAGGCACCCTATGAAATAAGCTCTGTAACAACCAGCAGTGCGGCTTTTGAGATAGAATTATCTGGCGATTATGCTTTTCTTGCTCAAAAATTAGAAGGCATTGCTATTATTAATATATCCGACCCATACGAACCTTATGCAGTCGCAACTTATAGCAATAGAAGCCACTCGGTTGATATTACTGCCGAGGGAATATCTATTATTGGTGATACGGTATATATTGCCGATTCATATGGTAAACTAGATATCTTAATCCTAAACACGGATGACTATTCACTGATGGATGAAATTTACATCAATGAACTCGAAATAGATTATAGCTATGATGTCGAAGTGATAGATGGATTTGCTTTTATGGCATGTGGGGATGATGGTATCAGGGTATTTGATACACGAGATCTATCAGCGATTTCGCAGATTGGTTTTTTTGAAGGTGCTTCCGGAGGAAAAGCGCGCGATATAGAAATCCAGGATAACTTTGCCTATGTTTCTTATGGAGACAATGGTATATTTATTCTCGATATTTCCGCGATACTCGACTCAAGAGCAGCGATATTTGCGGAGAATAAATATAAACCGGATCGAAAATATCTTTCTGTTCATCCAAATCCCTTTAATTCGAGAATGAATATCAAAATAGAGAATCCCAGGCTACAATCTATTGAGCAAGTCGATATTTATAATTTGCAAGGGAGAAAAATTCAAGAACTACCTATAAAGGGTGATGGAAATTGCCTGATTACACAATGGCAGCCAGAAGACCACCTATCAAGTGGTATTTATTATGTAAAAGCAGGTAATATCGAGGCAATCAAGGTTGTTTACTTGAAATAGAAATGACACATAAATTTGTCATAAGTAATTTAATTTTGACTTGACAAATTTTTTCTACCGATATAATATATTGTCAGGAGATACAGGAGGTCTTATGCATAAATTAAAGCGCTGCCTTGTCGAAATTGAATTTGAAGATGTAATAGTCGAAATCGAATTCGATCAAATAGTTAAGAAAAATTCGCAGGATAATCATAATCCAAAACAAAATAGAGCATTTTAGCTATCTAATACTCATCTCCAATGAATATTTTTGTCCTCGATTATGATATTGCAAGATGTGCAAGATATCATTGTGACCAACATATCGTTAAAATGATTCTCGAAAGTGCGCAGATTCTTTGCACTGTTCTAAATAAAAAAGGCTATCAAACTCCATATAAACCAACACATCAGAATCATCCCTGCGTAATTTGGGCAGGAAAGTCATATACTAATTTTAGGTGGCTTTGCAAGCTGGCTTTTGCACTCGATGATGAATATAGATTCCGGTTCGAGCATAAAGAAAGCCATAAATCTATTGAAGTAATCAGGAAAATCGAGAATCTCGAATTCGAGGATAGAGGTCTTACTGAATTTGTGCAGGCAATGCCAGATAGGTTCAAAGTAATCGGTGATGCTGTTTCTGCCTATCGCAACTTTTATATTGGCGAGAAATCCAGATTCGCCAGTTGGAAAAGAAAACGTCCAATTCCAAAATGGTATCTTTTGGGCATCAAAGAAGTTAATAAAGACTATTAGCTGGTCTTTTACATCTGTCTAATAAATAAATCCAAAAAATGGTTTAATATAAAATTATAATCAAGAAATTCTCATATATATTTTAAGGTTATTTTAGAAAACGCTAACAAATAAAAAATATGAAATTTAGCCAAGAAATCTATTGATTTTATTCATTTTTAAAACTTGACCTAAGACTTATTTATAGATATTATTTTATAGAAAGTTATTACAAGGAGGTAGGTAATGAAAAAGTTTGGATTAATTTATTTATTTTTATCGATTGTTTTTATATCGATTAACCCATGTCTAAAAACACTGTATGCCTTTGATTATCAATCTATCACTATGGATGCAGAAGATATCAGAGTACGTGTTTATCAAAATCGAGAAGATTCTGAACCGAAGTTGACAACCAGTTATAATACAAATGATATCGAAGACAAAGATGATTTTGTAAATTCGATTTCAGAATTGATTTTGGAAACTCAAAGCATCGAAGGAACCTATTTTATTGAGATTTCTAGCAACGATGAGATATTAACAGAAAGAGAAGCCATCGAAGTCCACGCCATAACACCAGAAAGTTCAGAAACGGATATTGATTCTGAGGATTCTTCCGATGACATAATGTCTCCTATGGAAGATATGGTAG
>JBKHBT010000010.1:0-59075 GCA_046542255.1 Candidatus Zixiibacteriota bacterium
GGCAAACTCGTCAATAGAATGGGCGTTACCAAGATAGGCGAGAACAAGACCAATACATTCAATAACTTCCCAGCAGGCAGCCAGCTCTTTAGCATCTACGCTTCAGATAACTATGGCGATGGCGATACAGACGCTCTTTATAGCTGGATCGAAGTCGATAGTGGCGATGGCACAGGAACTCTTCGTTCTGTAGTTGGTGAAGCAGAAGCTACTTTCCAGGGTGCTCAGGGCGCAAATATGCTCAATCTCTACGGTGTCTATGGAAAAGCTACGCAGAATAATGATACGAATATCGAAGGCAATCTTGTTGGTGTTCTTGGTTCTGTTTCTATGAATGAAGGCGACAATGGTGATGTCCCTCCGAGATATATTGCCGGTGTGCTTGCTGAATACGAAACCCCAGGACGTAATCCAGGAAGCGAAGTCAAAGGCGCACTTGTTGGACTCGTAAAAGACGGCTCCAATAATCAGCCCGATGCTGCTGTTGTGGCATATCTCGAAGATGATGAATCCGGCGGCATCGATTATAATGTAGATGCTGCATTCAAGGCAATAAATGGCCGTGATATGCTTTCAAGCGGATTCCAATACGGACTCGACCTTAGCCTTGCAGATATTCAGAATGCAGATATAAGGCTTTCATCCGGTGTTAAGATTCTTACCGGCGCAGACGATCCTCCAACTGTCGCAGCCTCGGATGGTTCGATATATCTTTCGACTGCTGGCAAGCTTTTCCTCAGGACTGGCGGAGCCTGGGTCGAGAAATAAAAGTAATACACACACCTACCATAAAGAAAAAGGGACGCGAATGCGTCCCTTTTTCTTTTCTCTTTTAAAACCATATATACAAAACAACTCAACGGCTTTATTGATGTTTTAGCCGAGAAGTATGTCGATGCGGAACAGCGCACTTTCTGATTGAAAAAACATTTGTTTCAAATTACTAAAAAAAATGATTTACTTTAGCTTATCGAGCTGTAAATTATGTTTCAAGAATATAGGAAGGTATGAATAATGAATCCTGAAAAAACAATAGCCATCGATTATGGCCTTTCGCGAGTCGGCCTGGCGATTTCGGATGCTATGGGCATATTCGCAAAGCCATACAGTACACTGGCCTTTCAGGGCGACCATGAATTGGCAGAAGATATCAAAACTATAATTCGAGATGAGAATATTGATGTCGTTGTAATTGGCAATCCAGTGCACTTTTCTGGAGATGATTCCGAGATTTCGATAAAAGTCCGCAACTTTGCGGCTATCTTAGAAGATATTACCGATGCTCGTATTGTGGTTTTCGATGAAAGGCTCACCAGCAAAAGAGCCAAACAGATAATGCATAGCAAAGGCGAGAAACCTTCAAAGAACAAAAATCGCCTTAATGCTATAGCTGCGGCAGTCATTTTGAATAATTATCTTACCAAAAAGGCCGATTAGCGATTATCCATGGACAACTTCTGCCACGCTGCCGCTATCTCCTGATTTGGTCAGGCTGATATTCGATGGAAATTCGCTTTTTAATTCTTCCAAATGAGTAATCACAAATATCTTTTCAAACTCGCTACTGATATCTAATAATGCATCGACCATTCGCGAAAGACCGTCCTTATCCTGCGTACCGAATCCTTCATCGATGATCAAAGTGGACACCTTTTGGCCATATCTCATGGCGATAAGCCTGGATAGTGCGATTCGCAATGAGAAATCGACGCGAAATCTTTCGCCGCCAGAAAGGCTTTCATAAGGATTTTCATCATCGGCTCTTTGGATAATTAGCTCCAGGCCATAATTGGAATCGGTCGAGAACCGTACCTGAATTTCCGGCAATAGCCGTGAAAGAATATGATTGGATTCGGTTTCGATATGTGGCAACATCCTGCTGACAAGAAATTTCTGGACACCGTGTTTATTGCAGAGCTGTTTTAGAATCAGGGCATTTTCATTTTCGCGCTCGCGGCTTTTTATGCTTTCCTCCAACCGATTTATTTCATCACGAAAATGTTTTTGCTCTTCGATTTTGGATTGAAGAATGCTCAATCTATCGCGTATTTCATCTCGCATCTGGGATTTCGATTTAAGTTTTACTTTCGCTTTTTTCTCGATTTCATCCAGATCTTTGGTCTCCTCTAAAATTTCATCGATCTTTGTAATATTTATCTTCAGAACTTTGCCTTTCTTTTCTATATCGGATAGTTTTTCTTTCAAAGCATCAATTTCACTTTCAATAGATTCTTTTTGTTGGCGGGCATTTCTGAGCTTTTGCATTCTTTCGGGCGCATTTTTAAGCTCCTTGAGCATTTTCCTGGAGTTCTTATATTCTTCTTCGGAATAATCGATATCCTCGAGTTTTTTTATTAGCCCATCTATCTGATTTTGAATTTCGATGGTATCTTTGCCGCTTTCAATATTTTCTTCAAGCGATTTTTTCTCGTCCAGCTTATGCGCTAAATCGATAGCGAGTTTATCGATGCTTTTTTCGATATCTTTTAGATTCTCGAAATCAGCAGCAAAGTGCGATAGATTTTCGACACGATACATCGCCTTATTAAGCAACTCTTCCGAAAATCCGATATTTTCCATAGCATTTTCAATCGAAGATAACTGGTTTCTAAGTTCAATTTCAAATTCGTCTTTTTGAATTCGATCACTTAGATTCTCGATTTCAGGAAATATCGCATCCAGGCGTTTTTTAGCCCTATCACGCTCTTTAATTTTGTCTTCGTATTCGGAAATTTGCTCCTGGATATGTTCTTTTTTTGCAATCTGTTCAGAGACATCGTTGAATTTTTCCTGAAGCCTTTCTATTTTGGCTTCATTCTCAGTGATATCTCTTTTTATCTTCAGCTTTTCTGCTTCTTTATCACTAATATTATTTTTCCATTTTTGCTCGATATTTTCTTTGTGCTCTTTCGATAGCTCTGTGCCACAGAGTGGGCATTCGCCCTTTGCCTTTTGCCTGAGAAGCTCTAGCTTATCATTCATTTCATCGATTTCTTGATTTTTGAGCTTCAAGCTATCCTTCAGGTTTCGAATTTTTTCTTCCTTAGCAACTATAGCCAGAGAAATGTTTTGCGCTCTTTTCTCATTATCTTTTTTCTCTTCTATCGTTTCTTGCATATCAGATAGCCAGAGGTCGGCATCGGCGAGTCTTTCTATGTTTTCTTCGAGCTGGCTTTTTTCGCCTTCGAGATTAGTCAGCTTCTGAGATAGGAGCGCCCGCTTTTTTTCCAATTCAGATTTGAGCTTTTGCCTTTGCTTTTCGAGTTCATAGAAATTCTTCTGTTTTTGGCGAAGGATTTCGAGCTTTTCGCGCTGGTTTTCGAGCTTCTTCAGGCCTTTTTCGACCATGTCTTTTTTCTGCAATTTCTCCTGATATTCATCTATCCTATCTCGAATGGATTTTTGTTCGGATTCGAGAATTTCCAATCTATTTTTCTGACTATCTTTCGCTTTTTCTATTTGATGACGTTTTTCCTGGAGAGCATCAGAAATATCTTTGATTTGGTCTCGAATTTTTGTCAGTTTCGACTCTTTTTCCTGTGCATCGGTATATCGGGCAAATTCATCTTCTATCTGGCTTGCTTTTTCCAGGATTTGCAATAGATGGTCGAATTTTTTTCTTAGCTTGGCCTTTCGGCTATTTTTCTCGGTATAATTTGTTTTTGTGTCATTATATTGTTTTTGCAGGCTTTTCTTTTCGGCGAGAAGTTCATTTCTTTCTATCTTTTTTTCGATAATTTCTTCGAGCCATGCTTCAAACGATTCGATTTCTTCTTGAAGCTCATTTAATTTCTCTGAATCTTTTGCATATTCATTTTTAAATTCGTCCAGGTCTTCGAGATTTTCCATCAGATTATCTTTTTGATTTTGATCATTGTCGATGATTCCGCTTAGGACTTTGCTTCGCGCATAAGCCTGTTCCGAAATATCTTTGAAAAGCTCCAGATGAAGGATACTCGAGAAAAAACTCATCCTATCTGAAGGCGTTAGCTCAGAAAATGCACCTGCTTCACCCTGAAGAAGCACACTACTTTTGACAAAAGAATCATAAGGCATTCCGATAAGCTTCACTATATGATTATCCAAATCTCCTATCTTATCTATCGGAAGGCGATTGAAGCCATTGTCATCGAAGCTATATAGCTCGGCCTTATGACTCCTGGCAGAACGTTTTCTAATCACGCGATAAATATCATCGCCGTTCTGAAAGTCAAGTTCGCAATGTATAGATTTCATATCATGTGATATGGCATATTTAATATTTTTGGTGCGAAGTTTATTATACAATGCAAATAATATGGCTTCTATTAGGCTGGATTTTCCGCTGCCATTCGGCCCGGTGATGGATGCCATATCGATCTGTGTAAAATCTATTTCAGTCGGTTCTATAAAGCTTCTAAAGCCTTTTATGTATAGCCTTTTGGGTATCAATCAATTACCTTTTAGTTACTGTCTTTCTCAAAGATGTCCATTTCACGGTTTCTCTCATTGATTATCTTTTTGGCCAGCTCGAGTATTTCATTTTTCCTGGATTCATATTTTCCTATCGAGTCGATATATGCGCCGAGTTCGGTGATTGGTTCTGCTGTTTTTATTCTATGAGATCTTTTTTGCTCGTGATTTTCAGATACAATGCTTCGCATAGGGATTATCTTGAAGGCTTCCGGCATAGTTTGTTTTAGTATCGCTCTTCGAATCGGTGGCTTTTCTCGTTCTGTTTTGTAGTAAAACCTTATGATGGCATCATCGAGATTGCGGCTATGTATCGATCTTTTGATTGCATCTACGATATCGACATTGCCTCTTATATCGGCTTCGATAGTAACCATCTTCTGTGCATTTTTGAGTGGTATGAATTCATATTCTGGCATTTTACCTTTTTGGATATCTGCTATAACAATGCCTTTTTCTTGTTTTTCTTCGGCAAAACTAGTCCGCACGATACTTCCCGAATAAATCGCAATTTGGCCGGGGCCGGCAGGTATTACTTGATGACGGTGGATATGTCCAATGCCGATATAGTCGAATTTTGGATTTGCAAAAGAGGATATCATTGCAATGGGTTCGCTTTTATTGAAGACCATTCTTCCTCTGGCAGATTTTGCGCCCGAGATATAAGTGTGTGCAGCAAGTATCGAAGGAATATCCGTATCGAGCATCCTGCTGAGTTTCTCGATTGTCATATCGAAATATCTTGCCCAGTTCTCTGGATTGGCTTTGAAGCCTTCGCCGATTAATTTCCGTGCATCCTGCTTCGTCGGATAGGGAATACCGGCGACTTGTACCTTGCCGGATTTCGTTATTATGGTAGCTGGCTTTTCATTATCGACAATATAAACTCCTGGAATTTCCAGTGTGCGATATATTCCGATGGCATGTTCACCGCCAGATATTCTTGGCAATTCATGATTTCCACGGATTATCGCAATAGGGATTTTCTTAGATACGATTTCGATTAGGAATTTTGCCAGCAGATTATTCTCATGCGGCTGCGGATTGCGCCTGTGAAATAGATCACCGGTAATAAGTACCATATCAACATCTTTTTCATCAGCGATTTTTTTGATTTCCATGAGGCTCCTTGCAATTTCTATAAATCGCGATGATTTGCCAGTTCTGGCATCTGGCCAGTCCCAGCTTGTGAGCCCGATATGGAAATCGGATGTATGCAGAATTCTGATTTTATTTCTATCTGTCATTGCCATGGCTCCATATTTTATTTAATTTTCGGCAGATAACGAAGCCAGTGAATTGTGGATATATTGCCTGCATTTCTGTCATTCTTCTATAAATATAATAAGTTGAGATGATTATTGAAAGTAGTTTTGTTTTTGGTTCATAGGTCTTGATTTGTAATTTTTTTAAAAAATAGATAAAGGGATAATAAACAAAATCAAATTTTTTTTCTTCTTGAATTCTTCCCAAAAAGCCATATATTTCCTTCATGGAAAAACTGCGAATATGTACGGTTGGAACCTCTGGAACTGGTAAGTCAACTCTGTCTAGAATGCTTGCCGAAGAACTTGGTATTGCACATATTCCCGAACAAGCACGCGTGGTTTGCGAAGATCTTGGCATAGAACTTAGAGAACTTCGATATCGTGATACTTATCTATTTCAAAAGAAAGTGCTCGAATACCAGATCCGCGAAGAAGAACGATTTCGGAATACTGGATTTATCGCAGACCGAAGCGTTTTTGACCCATTGGTTTACCTCATGCGATTTACCGAAGCACCTCCTCTACTGGTCGCCGAATACAAAAAACTAATCTTCTCATACTATAAAAATAATCCCTATCACCATATCTTCTATCTTCGTCCAGGTGAATTCGAACCGGAAGATGATGGTGTTCGCTCCACTGATAGGCTATATCGATATCAAGTAGATGGCATGTTTCTGATGTTTCTAAAGACCTTCTCAATAGAAGTCGAAACAATCACCGGGAGCAAAGAAAACCGCCTTATGAAAGCCCTGCAAAGTATCGAAAACAAAAGACAGAAACTGGAAAAAAGCGGCCTTTTCGAAAATGTCGAAACTCGTCGCCAAATCATTAATCATGAGCATATACCTGTTTTTAATTCGGAAAATTAAGAATTGTAATTACACCACTTGTACCTTTATAGAATAGAAGAATGCCAATACGCAATAAAAATCATCGCCTGTTTCGATAGCTATGGCCGATTGAAATTAAATATTAATCCTGGCTGTGATGATCATGTTTTGCAAACTGAAGCAGATACAGATTATAGTATATTCCGCGCTTTGCAAGTAGCTCTTGATGGTCGCCTTCCTCGACAATCTTGCCATCATCCAATACAATAATCCTATCGGCATTTTTAATCGTGGATAACCTGTGCGCTACGATAACAGATGTTCTGCCTTCTAACAGCTTCTCGAGAGCGTCCTGTATCAGTTTTTCGGTCTCGGTGTCGATATTGGATGTGGCCTCATCGAGAATCAGTATCTTCGGGTCGAAAGCCAGCACTCTTGCAAAAGACAGAAGCTGCTTCTGGCCAGTGGAAAGAGTGGCTCCACGCTCATGCATAATCTCATCGTAACCATTGGGCAACTTGTTTATAAAATAGTCGGCATTGACGATCTTTGCGGCTTCGATTACCTTTTCATCTGCAATTTCGCGGTCTTGATTAAGGCGAATATTGCTCTTGACATCGGATGCGAAGATAAATACATCCTGTAAAACAATACCGATATTCTCGCGCAATGCCTTGATATCCCAATTCTTAATATCGATTCCATCGATCTGGATTTTGCCCTTTTGAATATCATAAAATCTCGGCAAGAGATTCGTAATAGTTGTTTTACCAGCGCCGGTTTCGCCAACGAGCGCAACTGTTTCGCCCGGTTTGACATTGAAACTAATGTCTTTGAGCACCCATTCTGATTTCTTGTCGGAATATGAGAACCATACATTCTCGAATTTCAGTTCACCTTCGACTTTATCCGGCTTTTGAGGATTTTCAATCTGCTTGATATCCGGCTGTGTTTCGAGAATCTTGACAATTCTCTCTGAAGATGCCATTGCCGATTGCATAATATTGAATTTCTCTGCGAGGCCATTAATCGGCTGGAAGAACATCCTTACATATCCGATAAATGCCACAAGAGCGCCAAGTGGCAACACTGTTCTGAGTACCTGGCCACCGCCATACCACATTATAAGAGCGATACCAACATTATGCATTACCGACATAACCGGCCTAAATACAGCCATAATATATAACTGACGCATATTAGCATCATAGTAATTTTTGACCTTCCTTGAAAACTGGACAATATTTTTGGCCTCTCGAACAAATAGCTTTATGGTCTTGACACCGGCAAAATGCTCCGATAGAGTAGCATTTATAACCGCCAGCTCTCTTCTAACTCGAAGATATGCCTTTCTGACCTTCATTCTGAAAATGATAGTCGATACGATTATAATCGGCATTGTAGCCCATAAGACAAGGGCCAAGCGCCAATTCATAGAAAAGATCACAAATGAAAGGCCGACAAACATGAAAATATCGCGGAATAGATTCACTGCCACAGAAGTAAACATCTCATTAATCGTCCTGACATCATTGGTCGCTCTAGTAACAAGCCTGCCAATAGGGTTGCTATCGAAATATCGCAATGAAAGCCTCTGCAAATGATCGAAAAGGTCCATTCGAATATCTTTCATAATTCTCTGGCCTATCCATGCAAGAAGATATATCTGCGTGAAATTAACCACCGAAGTCAAAAGGACTATCGCGAAAAATATCATGCCAAAAAATACGACTCCGTTAATATCTTTGCCCCGAATCATGCGAAGCTCATCGCGAGAGAGTTTGCTCATCTGCGCAATGCTAAGATAGAGCATTCCTTTCCGGTCAGTCGATCCGAAATGCATGGAATTTCTTTGGACTATCGCACGGAGCGCATCGCCATATTTCTTATCCTGATCGAGAGTATCCACCAATAAAATTCGCAGGCTATCAATAGCTTCGATTTTTTTCCATTTTGCAGCATCGAGCATATCGAGCTTGGAAGGATCGACTATATATCGCTGCTTCTGGAATTCGATAGGAAGGACTATTGAAAGCGGCCTTCCCAAATCGACATATGCGCGTATCATATCGCCGCTATACGAATCGATATCTCTCTGGAAGATAACACTATAGGGGTCTGTCTCGACTTTGTAGAGTATATCGGCATATTGCGAATCCAATCTTGCGCGGTCTTCTTCGGGGAGTTTGGACGGGTCGAGTAGCCTATTATTAAACATGATATGCCTATCTATCGCCATCTTTTGAATATACGGCCTGATTATTTCTGATGCAGCGGAAATTAGAATCACAAATAGTGCTATTGCCATGTATTTGTAATATGGCCTGGCATATTTGAACATCTTCTTGACAAGGTCTTTATCGAAAACCTTGCCCAAAGATTCATCCGCTACAAATCCTCTTCCATGCCTCATGTTTTAAGCTCCCTTTCTAATGCCTGAAGCCTATTGATTTCGGCATAGATACCATCGATTTCGAGGAGTTCTTTATGTGTCCCCTGTTCGACAATTTCTCCCTCATCTAATACAATTATCCTATCAGCATTTATCACACTGGATATTCTGTGGGATATCAAAATAACCGTTCTTTTTCCGAAATATTCATTCAATCCATCGAGGATTTTCTTCTCGATCTCGGTATCGACTGCCGAGAGCGAATCATCGAAAATCATAATAGGCGGATTCTTAAGAAGTGTTCTTGCTATTGCGACTCTTTGTTTCTGGCCGCCGGAAAGGCTAACTCCACGCTCACCGATTTCTTCCTGATAGCCTTTGGGAAATTCCGAGATCTGTTCATGTATTTGCGCAATCTTTGCAGATTTGATCACTTCCTCTTCTGATGCATCAGGATTGGAAAAGCGGATATTATCCATCAAACTTTCCGAGAATAGGAATGTCTCCTGAACCACCATCCCAATATGTCTGCGAAGCGATTTGAGCTTTATTCTGCGGACATCGACACCGTCTAAGAAAACAGTATTATCAGGTGGGTCATAAAGCCTTGGTATAATATTGATAAGCGATGTCTTGCCCGAACCGGTCCTGCCTACGATGGCTACAAATTCACCCGGCTCGATAGTCAGGTTTATATTCTTGAGAATATCCTGTTCGCCATAGGAGAATGTAAGATTGCGAAATTCTATCTTGCCTTCGGTATCGGTTTTTTCGATACTGCCGGGAAGGTCTTTGATATCTGGTTCGACTTCGAGTACTTCATTTAGCCTTCTCATCGATGCTCTCGAGCGATGTAGCATATTTATAACCCAACCGATAGCCATCATAGGCCAGATCAAATATTCGAGATAATTGATAAATGCCACGAGCGAGCCCATAGACATATCCATAACAACGACAAATTTCCCGCCAAAGTACATCACAATAGCAAAGGCAAGCCCGATAATTGTACCTATCATCGGATCGAAAAGCCCCATTAGAACGACCATCTTCATATTTTTATCTAGATAGTCATCATTCATCTCGCCGAAATTCTCCAGCTCCTTATTTTCCTGGCGATAGGCCTTAACTACTCTAATTCCAGAGAATATCTCGCGAGTCTTTTCGGTAAGGTTTCCGAATGCTTTCTGGACTTTCTTGGTTCTTTTCTCCAATCTTGGCCCGATATATCTGATGATTATCGATAATATAGGAAGTGGAATAAGAACAAGCAAGGTCAGCTTGACATTGATAGTAAAAAGCATCACAAGAGCCGCCAGTCCAAATAAAATAGCATCGAACATTGCCACGAAACCGATACCAAAAAACATCCTAATGGCCTGTATATCATTTGTGGCAAGCGCCATCAGGTCGCCGACTTTATTATTATCGAACCATTTGGCAGACATTTTTATGACATGGCGATAAAAATGCTCTATCGCATCGCGCTCGAGCCTTCTTGTAGCGCCTATTATCATATAGCGCCAGAAGAATCGCATAATGCCGATTGCAAAGCCCATAGCCGCAATAATAGCAGCATACTTAAAAAGCGTATCATCGGTTATGGTTCCATAGGTCAGCCCATCTATAATTCGTTTGTTAATCTGAGGAATAAATAGCTGTATTCCATCGACGATGATAAGAGTAACAAAACCGATTGCATACATCCACCAGTTCTTTTTAATGTATGGTATGAATATACGGAATACCTTCAAAAAAACCTCGCATTTTATTTTAACCCCAAAAAGGGGATTTAAGCTCTTTTATCGGCATTTTGCTCAAAATATCGAGCAAAAGCCTTCAATAATACATATGAACTTTTCATTTTGCAAGGCTATTTTGATTGAAATGCCATTTATATATCACATTCGCTCTTGCGGTATTTTTGTTGTTATTGTATTGATGGATATGGGATGTTTTTTATTTTACTGATTTGTTTCAAAGGATTGTTTTTTTTGATTCTTTTTGATGGTAGCAGTATATGTATCAATACGGCCAGAATGCAAATTTCCAGTAGAATATTCAGTTGCTACAAAGCGGCAATTAAAAATTGTTTCAAGATTCTGTTCTATTAGTGTTTGTAAATCTTTTTCTAATCGAAATTCGGACAAACGAATCCTCTTTGCTTTTCCATTATCGATTTGAAATATTGCCATAACTTATTTCCCTATTTTGTGATTATTTTATTACTTTAGCATAATCCCTTGTCAACTTAAAAGCTGTGGTCATATTTTATTTTATCACAAGTTATATTTTATAATTTAAGTTTCAATAAATCTTGTATAATACAAATTCTATTAACATAGAAAACCTCTCAAATCATTCGTCTATTTTAGAAGCCTGCAAAGAGTCAACCTGAGCAGGCTCACCAGAAACAGAATCAGCCACACCATCCCCAAAACCATCGGCTGTGTCAATTTCGCCTATCGTTCTCGGCGCAGTAGTATCATAAATGATTTCAGATTGACCCTTTTCTTTGAATAGAATCATGGTCTCGCCAGGCTTTACCATATTCAGGCGTTCTCTGGCAAGAGACTCGATATAAAGAGTGTCGTTTTGGAGCTTGTCTATCAGCTCGTTCAATGAGTCTGTTTTGGCCTGCTCATCTGCAAGGAGTCTTCTTAGCTTGCTCTCATAATGCTTATATCGCATATAATTGATAAGGCCAAATTCGCCGCCCAAAAAGAAAAATAGCACCACCAAAATAGCAGCTATAGCAAGAAGCCGCTTGAGCCATTTGGGCAGTTTTTGAAAATCGGCAGGTTCGCTTCGGAAAAATCGAAAACGATCCTTTTTTTCGGTTTCCGGCTTTTGTTCTTCCATATTAAAAATACTAAAATAGCCCCTCTATTGAAAAGGGGCTATATGGCAAATATTCGTTTTATATATTATAGATCGCTTTGGCGCACTGGAATTCGGCGGAATCGCCCAGCATCTCTTCGATTCTGAGAAGCTGATTGTACTTTGCGATTCTTTCCGAACGCGACAATGAACCAGTCTTAATCTGACCGCTGCCAACAGCGACTGTCAGATCTGCAATAAATGTATCCTCTGTTTCGCCAGAGCGATGCGATATCACAGTTGTATAGCCATTGCGATGCGAAAGGTTGATGGCATCGAGTGTCTCTGTAACTGTGCCGATCTGGTTTAGCTTGATAAGTGAGCTATTTGCAATACCCTCTTCTATTCCACGGCCAATTCTCTCAACATTGGTTACAAATATATCATCGCCGACCAATTGGAGCTTATCGCCCATTTCTTCGGTAAGCTTTTTCCAGCCTTTCCAGTCATCTTCGGCAAGGCCGTCTTCGAGAGATACAATCGGATAACTTTTGATCAATTCATTATAATAATCGACCATCTCATCGGAAGATAATACTTTTTCATCGACGTGGTATTTGCCGTCTTCATTGAAGAATTCGGTAGCAGCAGCATCTAGAGAGATAAATACATTCTCGCCCGGTTTATATCCGGCCTTTTCGATTGCTTTGACGATATAATCGAGTGCTTCCTGAGCAGTCGTAAGGTTCGGTGCAAATCCGCCTTCATCGCCTTTGCCGGTGGCATGGCCATCTGCTTTGAGCAATTTGTCGAGATTATGGAAAATCTCCGCGCCAGCTCGAAGCGATTCCGCAAATGAATCGAAAACAGCAGGAACAATCATAAATTCCTGAATATCGATGCTATTTTGTGCATGTGCGCCGCCATTTATGACATTCATCATCGGAATAGGGATAATCCTTGCGGCAACTCCGCCAAGATAAGAAAATAGCGTAAGTTCGCATTCCATAGCCGAAGCTCTTGCAGCCGCCATAGAAACAGAAAGTATCGCATTTGCACCCAGACGCGATTTGTTTTCGGTGCCATCGAGGTCCAAAAGAAAATTATCCAGGCCGTTTTGGTCGGTGGATTCGAAACCGATGATCTCTGGTGTAATTATCTCATTGACATTTGCAACTGCCTGCAAAACGCCTTTCCCGAAATAACGATTTTCGTCTTTGTCGCGAAGCTCGAGCGCTTCATGTGCGCCTGTCGATGCGCCGGAAGGCACTATTGCTTTTCCATATGCTCCCGATTCAAGGTAAATCTCGCTCTCGACAGTTGGCCTACCACGAGAATCGAGAACCTCTCTGGAAATGCATCCTATAATCTCAGACATTTTTCCTCCTTTTTTTATTTTTACAAATTCGCTTTAATTTAAATAATATTAGCAATAATAACAAGTCCCAATTTAGAACAACTGGCAATCGGGCCAAAAAGGGTCATTGCCAATCGCAAAATCTCTTTTAAAGCCATATATATAACACATATATAATACTTAATATATATACCCAAAAGGCTTTACTGATGTTTTAGCCTGAAAAGTATGACAATGCCCAGCAGCGCATTGTCTGTTACTGTATTTGTTTTTTTGGCTTTCTTTTAGCGCAATTATTTCACAAGAAGCATTTTTCTTGCATTTGAAACCAGTCTATTTGACAAGAAGCATTTTTCTTGCATTTGAAACCAGTCTATTTGACAAGAAGCATTTTTCTTGTGTAAACATCTTTATCGGCAATTAATCTCGCAAAATAAATACCGCTGCCCCAATTTTCTGCATCGATTACGATTCTGCCCTTACCAACATCGATCTGGCGAATTATTCTTCCTTCGATATCGGTGATTTCCAGCATTGCCTTCTCTGTATTGTCCTTGAGCAGAATATCAAATGATACACTGGCATTAAAAGGATTGGGCGATGGTGCAGAAAGGCCGATATTCTGTGGAATATTGCCATTTTCATCTATCGCCATCATAGAACGGTCGGAGACGGCTTCTGTCAATCGGCTTTCATCATAGCCATAGGTGGCGGTTATGGAATACCAATAGAAACCCTCATCGATGCTGCTGTCAGTGTATTCAGTCTCGGTTGTAGCATCCAAAAATCTGGGAGTGCTATATGGAGTTCTTGAGCGATATATATTGTATCCAGTAAGCTCATGTTCTGTCGAGACTGGCTCAGTCCAGGAGATAGTAATCGAAGTATCAGCGCCGATAGCAGATAGATCTCTCGGCATCGGGATTTCTTCCAGAATGAAATCATGCGCTTGTTCAGTATTGACAGGAAGATTAAAAATCTGCTCATCACGGAAATAACCCTCAGCAGTAGCATAGATAAAAATATCCTCGCCACTTCTTATTTGATTGAAAAGATATGTGCCATCATTTAGCATCCTCGGCTTCTGTCCATATTCTGTCATTATCTGAATATTTTCAGGATAATAATCGCCAGAAAGCCTTGCCATATCAACATCATTGGTGATATATATGCCAAAATCATCCTCGAAAGGTGTTGAATTGCCAGTATAGATATTGCTATAGCGATATTCAAGCCCGATTTTATGGTCGATGTCTTCGATTCCAACAGAAGACCATGTATGTGCCGAATCATTATCAGATGTCGTATTGTACAAAAATGCTATCGGATTATCACCACTGGCCGACTCTTCATTGAAAATCATCACCTGGAATGTCTGTTCGTGGTCTTCGCGAACATGGACGAAATTATCCCATTGTATAATGAATACATCATTCTCTGTATCGTGATATGTGTATAGGTTTTCGCCGGTGCCGCCAAGTGGCTCGAGATCGTCCCAATGTGGAGCGATTATTCCCCAGGGGCCCCCCGGGCCAGGTATCGGCAGATTATAAAAATCTATCAGATAGAAAGCGATATTGCCGGGTGCAATCCATCCATTGGAGCAAATCGAAATCGAATCATAGCTATCTCCGTAGAATTTCAATGGAAATGGCATCTCGCGGCGAATAGTCCAGTCATCACGAACAAAATTAGCAGTACCGATTTCCGAGATATCTGTCCATTCAACATCGGTTGGATAGTCAGCGTCGGTTTGGTCGAATGCCATATAGCCCCAGCCATCCGGGCCGGTCGGGCCGCCTTCGCCAGAGCTTAGCTCGAAAGTGCCAATTGTATTGCCGTGCATATCTACAAGCCGCATCGGATAAATTACGCCATCGATAAGATGTGGCATAAGAATTATATCTTCATCTGCAAGATAAGTATCGCCGGGCAAAATTGCCGGTATCTCGAAAATATTATCAGAAAGTGTCAAAAAACCGCTTTCAGTGATGAGTCGAAGTTCCATCGGCCCGACTGTACCTTCGCCACTATTGATTAGCTCTATATCTAAATTTGCGGTTTCACCTGTGGAAAGACTGCCAGTTAGAGACTTATCGGAAATCTCCAATTTGCCAATATTAAATGGAATTTCACAGGGGATAAGGTATCTGACGACTGTGTCGAGTTGCATGACAGTGAGCCAAAGCTCGAGATTATCGGTATATGGCATATCGCTATCTAATGAAATGCTATACCCGTCTATTGTGAATTCCCCCTCTGGTATTACGATGCTGCTAAGTCCATCGGCAACTTCGATATATTCATTATATGCGCCGAGATAGAAATCGCCATTAGAAAGATAAGGGCCAGGATTATTTAGGGTAAAGCTTAGATTTGCCGTTTCGCCGGGTTCTAATTTCCCATCGCCATCGCCTTCGAAATCATCGACGGTACAGGATACAAAATCGATTCCTTCGCCACCTCTTCGCCAAATATAAACATCCTTTTCGACTGGTTTATAATGCTTTTTCCAGGCCGTGATCTTTGCAAACATTTCCGCTTCATGAGGGTATGCGATGGTGGCTATTCCCATTTCATTGGTCTTGCCAACAGCTTGCATTCCAGTATCATCATAGTATAGGCTTACCCAAACATCGGCAACCGGCGGATCGACAGAAACCTGAATTTCCCCACCCCAGTGGACAAGGGTTTCAGGCGCATCGATAGTTAAACTATCGATCTTTCCGCTCCACATATAAAGGCCGGGGTCTCCAAAGTTATTATACACATAGAAATAATGCTCGACAGATTCCATCTCCAGCGGCAAATATAGGTATTCATTGAGCCTGGAACCCAGTGAAGCCTGTCCAAGCATAGTAAGGTCATAACCAAAAACCGCTTCATAGAAACCGACATTCAGAGGGTTATTATATCTTGTGTGTGTATTATGGTCAGACGGTGCATATACAGCGACAGCGCCCCTGGGCCTTGCCGGCGAGCCATGCTGAAGAAGCACTTCGGAAAAACAGGGCGTACCATAGCGGCGGAAATCCCCGGTACCGCAGACTATTGTGGTTATTATTCCATAATATGGCGAATTGTTCATATCATAAACATCGGGTATCATATATTCTGGATTCCACCATCCCTGCGAGCTTCCCCAGCCACGATAGGTCGTAAAAGCAACGCCTCTATCGAAAGCATCATTTATCTGGGAAGCCGAAGGAACTGGATAGCCGGTTCTTTCAAAAATCGAATCTACTCTGGTAAAACCATTACGCTCGAGAATTTCTTTCGTCCACATGGCATTTAGAATCGGCGACATAGCATGAGTGTTTTCTGCTACGATAAGCCCACGTTTTAGCCAATCTGTACCGGCTTCATCCGGGGAATATGTATATGTCAGATTCTTTTGGACGATTGTCTGAAGATATGTTTCATTGGTAGCAGTAAACCTTCCAAGAAGAACATCTGGAATAAAATCGGAGTCATCGAAAAGAGCATAGGCATTATCGGATGCATAAGTGCCGCCGGAGCCTGTATAGCCGTAGTCGCGGAATATTGTGCCATCGTTATTTCGAGTATCTCCGATAAGAAGAACCAGGTCCGGTTTGGGCACTATGGTTTCGTATTTGTCCAATAGGAAATTGCGTATTTCTTCTTCATCTGGCCTATCGCCTATCTCCTCGAGTGTGAACACATTGACTAAATAGCCCATTTTCTTCTTCATTTCGATAAATGGCTCAAGATCATCCACCATAACTTCCGGGGTGATAATAATATATGAACCGGGAAGGCCGTGTAGATCTCTGGGCAAAACGCTGTGGTTCAGAAATAGATTCTCGAATACATCATCGTATATCTCGGATTCGACCAATTCGCTTGCCGGCGAAAACTGGCTATCGAAAGTGATCGTAATCTCGGCCTTTTCGATTCTGCGAATCTGGCCATCATCATCCTGGTAATATACCGGAATATAAAGCAAGCCAACCGGAACATTTCTCATCTTACCGACTCTTTTTGCGAAAGCATCATTGATTTCATTCGAAGCATATTCGAGATATTCTTCGGAAGATTGCATGATAGTGATATCCAGATCGATAACGGCACCTTCTGGCAATGCGAAGAATGCTGTCTCGAAATGTGGCTCCTTTTGATTAAAAAAATATTCTCCCGAAGGTTTATCCGGTGTAAATTGACACTTGAATGAACCTGCGGAATTTTCGGTTAATGAGATATTAGCAAAAATAATACCTTGAAATAACAGCAATAATAAAAACGTAGTTCTAATCTTTTTTGTCCCCATTTTCTTCGTCCTTTTTCTCTTTGATGATCAGTTTAATTTTTTCAATACGGTGTCCTGTCACCTCTTCTATAATAATCAAAATTCCGTAATCATCAAGCTCTAACCTGTCTTTTATCTTTGGAACTTCGCCAGTATGATGAAAAACCAGGCCGCCAATCGAATCGAAATCGCCGAATTCTGGTATCTCCAGGCCAATTTCTTCATTTATCTCATCGATTGTAGTTTTTGCCTGAATAATAAAGACATTAGGAGAAAGTTCCGTGATTGGTTCTTCCTCGACATCGTATTCATCCTGAATTTCGCCAACAATTTCTTCGAGAATGTCTTCCATAGTGATCAGGCCAGCAACGCCGCCGTATTCATCGACAACTATGGCCATATGGTTTTTCCTTCGGCGGAATTCTGCCAGAAGGTCGGAAACAGGTTTGGCTTCCGGGACAAAATAGGGTTTGCGTGATATTTCAAGAAGCGAAGAAATCTTCTCTTTATTTTGATATGCGATGAGTAGGTCCTTAGCATATAAAATTCCAATGATATTATCAATACGCTCGCGATAGACAGGCAGCCGGGAATGGCCGGCTTCTGCAATAATCTGCAAGGCATCTTCGAAACTAGCGCTATCTTTGATACAGACCATATCGATTCTCGGCGACATTATTTCGCGAACCAGAGTATTGCCAATATCGAAGATATGCTGTATCATACGTTTTTCTTCGGCCTCCAGTTCATCGATTGAATCTTCACCGGGAATAATCGATGCCAATTCTCTTTCGAATGCAAGCGATTCGAGCGATTTGATGCCATTTGTTTTGATAAATGGCCTGAGGAGAAAGCGCCATATAATAGTCAGTGGATAAAATATATAGTATAAAACACGGCCGAAAACCAGCGTAAAAGCTCCCAGTTTCTGCCTTCGCATAGCAAAATGCATCGGCATGAGCTGAAATACTACAATCAATAGTAGCCAGAGAATGGCTCCTTCGATAACATATCTTAGCACCAGATCTGGAAATGTTCCGATTTCAGTAAAAAGCCTATCGAAGATAAAAACAAATAGCACAGTCAGAAAAGCTCGGGATATTATGAAAAATATCTCGACTGTTTTTCTATTTGTCATAAGGCCGGCTAGCCATCTTTCACGATTGTCTTCAGAAAATTGCAATTGTTGTAAACGGTCGGCCTTAAGCGAATAAAGCGTTGTTTCAAAATGCGTAATAAAATACAGAATCAAAAGCAGTAAAATACAAGCTCCAGTTAATGGAACCCACAACATCATCCTCCTGGTTACACTTTTATCTACCAGGGCAATTCATTCTCATTGCCCATTTTTCGCTGATGGTGTATTCCTAAAAGTCCATTTTTCAGCGATTTCTTTATCTTGTTTATATCGGTTAGTGTTAATTTGCTTTCGTCCAATTGGCCATTGAATAGTCTTTCATTAATAAGCCTATCAACAATATCCCCAATATTATCCTTTGTTTTCTCTGCAAGGCCTCTAACAGCGGCTTCGCTAATATCCGAGAGCATAATAATCCCAGCTTCTTTGCTCCGAGGCCTTGGCCCGGGATATCGGAAGTCGGTTTCATCGATTTCGGGATTTTTACTTTTGGCGATTTTATAGAAATATTTGATAATCGTCGTTCCATGATGCTGCTTTATGATATCTATAATCGGTTCCGGCAGCTTATTTGATTTAGCAAGGTCGACTCCATCTTTGACATGGCTAATGAGTATCTTTGCGCTTTCTGTTGGAGTAAGGTTTTCATGCCGGGAACGTGGAGGGTCGTTTTCATTGAAATATTCTGGCTTGAAGAGCTTGCCGATATCATGAAAATAGCCTCCGACCCGGCATAGCAATGGGTCGGCTTCTATTTCTTCTGCTGCATTATGA
Source organism: Candidatus Zixiibacteriota bacterium (assembly GCA_046542255.1). GTDB lineage: Bacteria > UBP14 > UBA6098 > JBKHBT01 > JBKHBT01 > JBKHBT01. Next base: position 19,302 of record JBKHBT010000010.1, read on the forward strand.
GCTAGAGTCGCCACATTCATCGAATGATGATATGTCCCAGTGCCCTCGACAGAAAGCTGCATCAGAAGCTGATGATTCGGGGTTGCAAACTCTGTTAGAGTGAAACTCGAAGTCATACCCAAAAAGTTCTCTATGAAATTAAGTAAGAAAATAGCAATCAAAGCATATACAAATATCGCTATGGAATGATATGCAAAAAGCTCCAGCGGACTGTGTGTCTTGGGGCCAAGTGTAGATTCTTCGAGAACAAAAATTACGAACATACTCGATAAAATAGAGAGCAAAATAGGGAAATATATATCACGCCTTTTTTTAAGAAGCGGAAATCCAATCGCAAGAATGATTCCCGGGACAAGAATCTCGGTGAATAGCAAGAAATTCTTACTGAAACTGAGAAATACCATAAATGTCGAAAAGACAAGAGCAGAAATTGCGTCTTCCAAATCGAAAAATGCCGAAAGCAAAACGGCAATAAGAGAAATCGGCATCAAAATGAAATAGTCATTGAAATTCTGGAGAATATATGCTGCAGTATATTGTAAAAAGAAAACCAAGAGATAAAAAGTAAAAAGCTGCAAATTATCCCAGAGTTTCTTCTTGTATATTACGAGATAGAAGGCAAATATAAATACCATTATTGTATTGGTTATTATCCAGCCTATCGCAAGCAAGATTCTTCTGGCAAAAGTTTTGGTATGCTTTTTTTTGTTTAATTCATTGGCCCATGCTTCGAGTTTCCTATGTATCTCGGGAGTGACTTTTTCGTGGAAACCGACGATCTTCTCATCCTTTTTGACTGTTTCGATTATCCTATCCACTGTTTTCATTCTGGATTGGCGTCTTTCATTAGTTGTTTCCCAGTCTGGTATGAGATTGGGCTTTATGAAATTGGGTCCGAGTTTCCGGGCAAGTTCGGCTTTGTCGGGAAAGTCGAATTTATCGGCAATTTTGCGTTTGTATTTATCGACCATGTCTTTTTGTGTCATTACAAGCTGCGGAGTATATGGGTTTTCATTACCATCTCGACGAATCGAGTAATATAGGCTATTTAGCGTATCTGGAATGGAATCTTCGGAGTAAAAGCCTTCCTCGTATAAAGGCTCGATGACTTCTTTCATAGCTTCTGAGAGTTCCGAGAATTTGCGAAGATGGGCAAAAAATTCAACTGTTTGTTTCTTAAAATTAATACCGAAAATCGCTTCGAGAGAATCACGCTGCTCGGAAAGCTCCAGTTTGGATTTTGTGAGAAGGCTTTCCGCTTTTGCTATTTTCATCTCGATGCTGTCGATATTTGCTCTTGAAATATCTTTACGATAATCGAGAACAACAGGTACTTTTCTGGCAACGAGCTGCCTTTCTTTGCGGAGAGAATCCTCGGATTGATATACATCGAATTTGAATCCTGAAACGATTTCTTTCTTGGATATCTCGCCAATATCAGGGTATCCTGCTTCCTGTTTGTTCAAATGTGGAATAATAGAAAGGACAAGTAGCAGGAAAAGCAATATTATCTGTCTGGGGTACTTCTTTATAAAGGACTTTATATTATTTGCATAGGGAGCGAATCTGCGACTCTCTCCCTCCCGTGATGAATCTTCCAATTTCTCTTCGTCTTTTTTAAAGCAATAGGTATAACTCATGTAAACTGGAAACCTATTACTCGGTTAATATTTAATCCAGCATACTTTAATCGCTTGTATATATAAATCGCATTTCCAATTTTAAGCAATATTTTTATCATTTTTGGCTAAATTAATCTTATTTGCTCATTTTTTTACTGGAAATGCCGTGAATTGGGTTTTTATTGTTGATTTTATTATTAGTATTGCTATTTTTGAGTAAAAGGAGGTTACCATGAAATTAAGAATTAGTATCTTTTTATTTTTAACAGTTATTTTATTAGCAGTCGAGCCTGGCCAAATCGTAATCAATGAAATTTGTTTTAATCCTGATGGTGTCGATGAGGAGTGGATAGAATTGCATAATATTATGCGCAGTGATATTACTCTGGATTCGACAGTCTATATTTCAGACGGTGAAGGTACCTATTATTTCGAAGGCCTGACTGTACCGGCTGGAGGATTTATCACAATGAAATCCAGGACCGAAGGCGGTTTTCCTTTCGATGCCGATATAGATATTTCGGATGCCGGTATTCAGCTTTCTAATGTACATGACGAGCTATTTATCAAAGAGGGCGAAACCCTTATCGATTCTATCGACTATTATGCTTCCTGGTGCAGCCTTCCCGGACATACTCTGGAAAGAAAAAATCCCTATTTCACAGGGCTTCACCCTTTGAACCTTGTTGCTGGCCTTCGTGAAGAAGGAACTCCTGGAGAGGTCAATTCCGTGCACACTTCGCCAACAGAATTCCCTCCGGCAGTAGTAAGGATAGAATATTCGCCATCTATTCCGTCTGCTACCGAGATGGTCGATGTAGAAGCTGTCATTATAGATGAAATGCCACTTGCCGATGTAACGCTTCATTATACAAATGGCGATATAAGCGGAGAATCCGATATGACTGATATTGGCGATAATTGGTATTCTGGTTCGATAGAAGAGTTCTCTCATGGCGATATGGTAAGCTACTTTATTGTTGCCGTCGATGTTGAAGCTCAGGTCGATACATCCGAAACGAAAGCATATTTCGTCATCGATTCGATCGTGGAAGGGCCAATCGTAATAAATGAAATTATGTATGACTCGCCCGGCGAAGACAATGAATGGATCGAGCTTTACAATAGAACAGAAGAAGAGATAAATCTCTATGAATGGACGCTAAAAGACGGCTCCAGATCCGAATTCGAATTCCCCGAAGATGCAGTTATAGCTCCTAATGGCTATCTCGTAGTGGCTGGAAATGGCTATGACTTCTATCATGAATATGGAATCGAAAACTATACCGGCGATTTTCCTTTTGCACTCAATAATTCCGGCGATTCCATAATACTCAAAAATGACGATGGAAGATTGATCGATATCCTGGAATATTCAACAGGAGGCGGCTGGCCATCTATCGGACATGGCGATGGTTATACTCTTCAGCTAAATGACCCCGAAACCGATAATTCCGATCCTGTTAATTGGTCGGGAAGCACTGTTCTCGGCGGAACACCCGGCGAAGCAAATGATGCCGTCAAGGAAAATATCACATTCGCCAGGCCGGAGAAGCTGATGATTAAATCGATCAGCCCTAATCCATTCAATTCCAGCTTCAGGCTTGATTTTGATGCTATTAATTCAGAAGAAATTAAACTGGAGATTTTGGATACTCGCGGCGCGATTGTTTTGAAACAGAAAATAGATAATTCATTCGGTTCGGTTTTGGTCGATGCTAATAATATGGAATCTGGAGTATATATCATAAAAATCTCGGCAAATAATTACTCTGACCAATCAAAAGCCGTTTTAATAAAATAGCTTCGGGATTCGGCCGAAATATTCTATTGACCAAAACACCAAAAGACAATAACTTTGCCTTCAATTGATATACGGAGGATTAGATGGCAAAATCATTATATGAGCAGACATTAGAAGCAATAAACAATAAAGAAGCCAGAGTTTGCATAATCGGTTTGGGCTATGTCGGACTTCCACTGGCAATAGAATGCCTTAATGCCGGGTTCAAAGTAGATGGCTATGATGTATCGAAAAAAAAAGTAGAACTATTGAAATCTGGCAAGTCGGATGTTCTTGATGTACCTTCGGCCGAAGTAAAAAAATATATAGATTCAGGTGATTTTCGAGTATCCACAGATACCCAAATAATAAAAGATGGCCTTATTTTACCCATCTGTGTCCCGACTCCGCTTTCGAAATCACATGAGCCGGATGTATCCTATATAGAAAGCGCATTGGCGGATATAATTCCGAAAATGCAAGAAGGCTCTATGGTAGTACTTGAAAGCACAACTTATCCCGGTACTACTCAGGAGCTTATTCGTGAAAGGTTGGAAGAGCACGGTTTCAAAGACGGCGAAAATGTATTTATCGCCTATTCACCCGAACGAGTCGATCCGGGGAATCCGAAATATCAGACCCATAATACACCTAAAGTAGTCGGTTCTGATTTCGACACATCCCGAAAGATAGCCGAGGTATTTTACAAATCGGTTCTCGAAAGCGTTGTACCTGTTTCTTCATCTATGAGCGCCGAGATGGTCAAGCTTCTCGAGAATACTTTCCGCAGCGTCAATATTGCGCTGGTCAATGAGCTTGCCCAGATGTGCGAGCTTCTGGAAATCGATGTCTGGGAAGTTATCGATGCAGCATCCAGCAAGCCATTTGGATTTATGCCATTTTATCCCGGCCCCGGCGTTGGTGGGCATTGTATTCCTATAGACCCGCAATATCTTTCATGGAAAATGAAATCGCATAAATATTTCTCCAGGTTTATTGAACTGGCCAGCGATGTCAATGCTAATATGCCGCGATATGTTGTTATTCAACTTATGGAATTTCTTAACCGCAATGGAATCGCACTTACCGGAAGCAAGGTTCTTATGGTTGGCATTGCATACAAACGCGATATTTCCGATGTCCGTGAATCTCCAGCACTGGATATCATGGAACTACTCGAGCAGAAGGGCGTGGATATTTCTTATCATGACCCATTTGTCGATGCAATCAGATGGACAGGCGATAGCCTTAAAAGAAATACTCCACTGGATGATAAAAATATTGCAGATTACGATTGTATTCTCATTGCAACAGACCATACAGATATCGACTATAAGATGATCTTTGAAAAGGCAAAATATATTTTCGATACTCGTAATGTATTTGCCAAACATATTCCCCATGAAGAGCTTGCTAAAACCGATAAGATAAAAATCGTTGGTTGGGGTAACGATAAAATAGACTAATCACAAATTCGAAAAAGGAAATTATGATAAATAGAACTGGCAAACCTCGCGAGGAATGCGGTGTATTTGGTATTGTTAATTCTGAGCAGTCGGCTCGTAAGGCATATCTGGGCCTTTATGCTCTCCAGCACAGAGGGCAGGAATCCGCCGGCATATCTACTGTCTGTGAAGGCAAGATAATGACATATAAAAGACTCGGCCTTGTTAGCGATATTTTCAATAATGAGGAAATATTCGAGCGCTTGCCCGGCGATATGGCAATTGCTCACAATAGATATTCAACTTCCGGTTCCACTACCCTTAATAATGCACAACCTCTGACTGTATCTTTCAAAGCTGGTATGATTTCGGCGGCACATAATGGCAATCTTGTCAATGCCGGCCTGCTTCGAAAGCAAATGGAAAACGATGGAACGATTTTCACTACTACAAGCGATTCCGAGGTACTTCTGCATCTTATCGCAAGGTCAAAAGAAGACGATTTGCAGGATATGATAATATCTGCGCTTCAGCAGCTTCAGGGCGCATACTCTTTTCTTCTACTTACACCGGACGCGCTGTATGCAGTCCGCGACCCTCATGGAATAAGGCCATTATGTATCGGTAAAAAAGGTGATGAATGGGCTGTTTCAAGCGAAACATGCGCATTCGATTTGCTTCAGTTCGATTATATTCGCACTGTCGAGCCGGGCGAGCTGGTGATTCTTCGAAAAGGCCAAAAGCCGGAAAGCATTCGCCCATTTCCCGAAGTCGATAGATTCGCAGGATGCGTTTTTGAGTTCATTTATTTTGCAAGGCCGGATAGCTTCGTATTCAATAAACCTGTCGATAAGGTTCGGCGCAGGATGGGGCGTCAACTGGCAAAAGAGGCTCCGGTAGCCGATGCAGATGCTGTAATCGCAGTCCCCGATAGCTCCAATACCGCAGCTCTGGGATATGCCAATGAATTGGGCATTCCATTTGAACTCGGCCTTATCAGAAACCATTATATCGGAAGAACATTCATATTGCCCAAGCAGATGGAAAGAGACATCTCTGCCAGAATCAAATATAATCCTGTAAAAGGCATATTGAAGGGCAAAAAAATAGTAGTAGTCGATGATTCGATTGTTAGAGGCACAACAAGCAAAAAACTCGTAAGCATGATTAGGGATGCTGGCGCTAGAGAGATTCATTTCCGTGTTGCATCTCCGGAAATTATTGCTCCATGCTACTATGGAGTCGATACTCCGCAGAAGGACAAGCTTATTGCCGCTCTTAAGTCAAATGATGAGATTGCAGAGCATCTGCAGGTTGAATCTCTCAAATATCTTTCGATCGAAGGGCTAAAAGAGATTTCGCATTTAGACCATATCGGCCTTTGCTATGCCTGTTTCAATGAAAAATATCCGGTACCGATAAAAGGCTATGACAATCTCAATCAAAAGAAATGTTTTGAAAATAAGTTTTCTTTTGAAGAAGATTAATAGAATATATCGTTTTTCGATTTTCTTATCCCTTCTCAAATCACCGATTTTACCCAAACTCGATGAATATAAAGCTAATCCCTGTTCTGAGCAGTTGAAAAAAAAGGTTTATAGATGTTTTTTTAGCTAGAAATAGTATGCCAGTGCGCAAACATACGCATTGTCTGGCATTTGTCTATTGATATCTATTCGTTAATTTTTTCAAGATTTTTGAAACTTTTCAGAAACCAGTCCGTCATACATTAATGAAGACGATGAAAAGTGATAGAATAAAACGAAGGAGAACAAAATGAATAGCCAAATCGAACTTACTCCGAACCTGATCTTCCTGATTAGCATGGGTATTCCGGTTGCTGGTATGCTTCTTTCAAATACGAAAGAAACCCCGAAAAAAGCGCCGGGAGTCGTAACATTCCGTAGAAAAGCAACCCTTCAGGACAGGAGAAGATAATGGCTGAGCTAGTAGAACTACTTATACCGCTGACTTTTATCACGCTTTTGATGGCAATTCCGATTCTCTCAATCATTAGAAAAATATTGGCAGATAAAGCCCTGGAAAGGGAGAGAATCCTGGCAATCGAAAAGGGAGTCGGAGTCCCTCCGATGGTTGATAATAGAAAATCAAAAAAGAAATTGCCATCTATCGATCTCAGAAATGGTATTATAGCTGTTTTTGTTGGGCTTGCATTCATCGCACTCGCAGTTTACGGCCATGGATGGAATCCATTCGGTGTGGAAGAAGCCCGCGGATTTTCTTATATTCTGGTCGGCGCCGGCTTGATCGTTGGATTTGTCGGTATTGCAAAGATTCTCTGGTTCTTTATAGCAAAAAATCATTTCCCAGAGCTTTCCGACAATGATAAGGACAAACTACAGTTCCAATACAAGCCCGCTCCCGATTATAATAGCGAAATCAAGGAATCGGAAGAGAATCCTTATAGCGAATAAAATAGTTTTGCACCCAGAGAGAAGCGTAGGCAATCTTGTCAGCGCTTTTTTTTTTGTTTGTTTTTTAGATTCTGTATATTATAATTGTTTATTATGGAAAATATTAAAAGTAAAAGAAGCCTGCTATTGTATATCTTGATTGTCTTTGTGATAAGTTTTGGAGTAATCGAGATATATGATTATTTAGGTGGCCCGTGGAAGATGCCCTGGTCTTTGATAATCGGTTCGGCATATATGCTCTTCCCCTTGATTTCTGCTTCTATTGTCATCGGAATTATAGAAAAACGTAATATTTTTAAGAATATCGGGCTTGCATTTACATTCAATAGATGGTTTATCGTTGCCTGGCTTTCGCCTTTTTTTATAACTTGTATTCTTTTTGTTGTCATGCTTCTTATGCCTGATATCAAATTTTCTTTGGCAATGGAGACTACAATAGCAAGATTGGGCAGTAATATGACTTCAGAGCAGCTTGCTCAGATCAAAAAGCAATATGAGATGATGCCTATTCATCCGGTTTTGATTAGTCTTGTGCAGGCAATAATATTTGGCCCTACTATTAATGCCATGTTTGCTTTTGGCGAAGAAGCCGGCTGGCGTGGCCTGATGCACCGCGCGCGAGCTAAAATCGCATGGATTCTGGAAAGAATCGATTATTGTTGGCATCGTCTGGGGATTTTGGCATATGCCTTTGATACTCAAAGGCCATAATTATCCGCAGCATCCGGTGGCTGGTGTTTTCATGATGGTTGGATTTACCCTACTTCTTTCGCCGATGATGACCTACATACTCTTTTAAAGCCATATATATAGTATATATATAATATTTAATATATATAGCAAAAGGCTTTACTGATGTTTTAGCCTGAAAAGTATGATAATGCGGAACAGCGCATTGTCTGATAAAATCCGGCTCTGTGCTTACGGCGGCCATTTTCCATGGAACCATCAATGCAATGGCTGGATTGCCTCTGATAGTTTTTGTAGGCGGAAATGACCTTACAGTAGGGATTACCGGACTTGCTGGTTTCATTGCATTATTTATCGCAAATCTATCGATTGTTATATACGATAAAGTCTATGCCAAAGAAAAGGTCATATTCAAACAATAGAAGTAAATTCATAATATTATTTCTCTCGCAATTTTTATTGACAACTATATTATTAAATTCAATAAAAACAATTGATTTATCTTTTATTTCCTCTATAATTAATATGAGAGGAGTAGTTTATGTATTCCGATATAGACAGGATGCGCCTGACATCGGCTTTATTTAAAGTCTTGATGGTTGCCATTGGAATTTTTTTATTGTCATTATTCTTTATTCCTAAAAAGGATAAAAATAAGCCAGTAGAAGGTACAGGCGGTGCCAAATACAGCCGCCGCATGATTATCACTACTAAAATCTGCGATATTTGCGATACCCTGATTGTTGATACTGCATATATTCCAATTGTTTATGGCGAGGATTCATCTACTGTAGAACAAAGGACTCATGGCGTTTGTAAACAATGCTACCTTAAAAATCAAGAAAGAGCCGATGCCCTGTACTCTGAAGGTAATAAATATTACAAATCCGGCTCCTATGAAGATGCTTTATACTATGTCAAAGAATCGGTATCTTTAGGACATCCGCGTGCTGGTAAGCTTCTGGATTCGATTCGCTATAGGATAAAAGTACGGGATGAAAGAGAATTCTTGCAGGGCGATAATGATCTACTCGGCAGTGAAGAAGGGGAAACAGCAAAAGAGAATATCGCCACGAAACTTCAGGCTGCTCTTGCCAATAATGGCTGGGAAACAGATATTACACTTACCGGCGAAAATAATTCTGTGATTACTATCACCTATGAAGACATGGATAAAAACTGGGCAGAAGATTTCATCGCCAGTAATTATATGTCGGAGCTTCGCAAGGGAAGTTTCAAAAAAGTCTATTTCAAGAACAATGAAACTTTTTCTGCCTTTTACGATTTTACCCAATAGCATATAAAAATAATAATTAACATTTAGCTTTTTTTATATTGAATTAAGAAGTACTGCTATTACTAAGCAAGCAGAGAGTATGAAGAAAATCTTATCAATTTTGGTTCTAGTCTTTTCTCTCCTAAAGCAATATATAATATGCATGTTACACAATACAAAATACAATGGCTTTACTGATGTTTTAGCCGGGAAATATGACAATGCGGAACAGCGCATTGTCTGATCGAAAAGGACAACAGAAAGAAATATATTTTGCTGTCGAAAGTTACGGTAGCCCAGAGAAAAATTTATAGCGCTTTCGCCCTAAAAAGACGCGAAACTCCCTACAAACTCGACCAATAAAACCTTGACACAGTTCTTACTTAATTGCAAATTGTAGAGCCCCGCTTAAAGCTAAGTTAATGCTATTGTGTAAGTTAACTTTCGCTAATGTCGAAGTCGGGGCAAAATCAAATATGATAAATCAGCTACATAAAAAGAAAAACCCGGCGGTAAAAACCGCCGGGTTAAAGAAATGGGTGTGAATCATTTCTTATTTAATGAGCATCAATTTTTTAATGCTCTCATCTTCAGACGCTTTTAGCCTGACAAAATAGACACCTGAATCGAGATTGTCTTCATGATACCTGACTGTATGTTTTCCGGCATTGAATCTGCCATTCTCGATATTTCTGAGTTTTCTTCCGGAAAGGTCATATACTGAAAGATCAACATCTGCCTCTTCAGCAATCTCAAATGTGATTGCAAAATTTGAATTTCCAGGATTTGGTTTGATCGAACTTATTGCGAAACCAGACGGGATAGTAGAAATATTCGAGGTAGTGATTTCTATCCTATGATAGCCCTCTCTCAACTCGATGGATTTGTCTTTGTTTATAAAGATTTCTTCGCCATCTTTGTGAACGGCATAAGCATAATCACCTTCGATATCCATATAAAGCCTTCCAGCCTCTTGCATCTGAATATCCACAGTCCAGCTTGTATTTCTATCTATTTTATCATTGATAGCGTATTTACCATCTATTGCCATCGAATTGACATCATCGGGTGCAATAGGTGGCATATGAGAGATCGTTGGTTCGCTATCGACTGTCCTAAGTGCTGCATATTGTGAACTGCCATCTAATCGAAGTTCTAAACTCGATCTGATATCTTTTCTTGACTCAGGAATATTTTTGCCCAATATCGATGAGACAAAGACCTCAGCAGGTTCAAAGGCAAATACCCAGTAGCCTATGCCTGTCTCCAAAACCTCGGAGTTATCATATCTTGATTCTGGTGGTGGAATATAGGTCCATAGGTCGCCTTCGAGTAATGCATCTACTGGCTCTATTCTCTGTTCCCAGAAATAGACATCATTAACAACCGAGCCTATCATATTCCAGCCTCTTTGAAGGTCGCTCTCGAATCGATATATTGGTTTACCACTAAATTCATAGCTGGTATCGATTGTGCTAAGAACCCAGTAACCTTTTCCATGTTCTAATGTATCGGCAGATGCATAAGCATCAGAAAGTGGAGCATACACATAACCCGGAGCTAAACAACTCGGGAAAAGTGTTTCAAAGCTCATATCATCCAACTCGATAGGTACTGAAATCATATTCCAACCGCGGCTTAGGTCGATATGCCACGTTGCCTCGAAATTATGATGATAATAAAACCATACTGTATCGCCTGCACCAACATAGTACATGCTATCTGTTGTCATCTCGATTTCATCATCTATAAAGATACCTGGCCAAATCCTATCTGGATTCCATTTGATCCAACCATCTTCTTCTGTGAATGTTGCTTGCCATACAATGATAGTGTCGCCCCATCTTCTAATATCGCGCTGCATTTTGACAAAATCATCCGATATGAAATATGCATCGGGCGTTCCAGGCGGTAAGAAAAGATTGTACATATCGATTCCACGATCATAGTTTCCAGTGGCATGTGGCAGAGTTCCGAAATATAGGCTATCGTAGAAAGTGCCGCCTTCTCCGACAAAGCTAAGCTGAGCAAGCCAATAATAATCAAGTTCATCGCCGATAACAAATATTCCATCGGTTGGGACATATTCCGGCAGCTCGACACCACCATTAATTATTACATCGTTTGCTCTTATGAACGATGATGCGCCTTCTATGGCCTCTTCACGGACACCAAATCTTATATCTGCTATTCTTGCAGAATCGAGAAGTGGCGTTTCGCCAGACATTTCGATATCGACTCGGCCTTCTTCGAGATATACCATTTCGAATGTCCAATCTGCGGGAAGCTCGGTACCCTCTTCGGCATTATTGATAAAGATATTCTCTGGATCGCATTCGACCGAGAATTCCAGGCTGGTTATCTCATTATCATAAACTATTCCAGTCCTTATCGGAACTGTTACAAATGTTCCCGGTTCGCCATCGGTTCTGTATGGTGGGGTTAGGGTAAAGTAATTCTCTGGTGAATGCTCTTCCACGACTAATGTAACATCTACTCGTAGCTCGGGGGCTTCAGGGTCATTTGTATAGAAAACTATAACTGTTTCATATGTTCCCGGGGCCATATCTTCAGTTCTGAAGAACAATTCAAAATTCCTGGATGTATGAGGGTAAACCAGTCCATCTCTTGGTGTAACTAGCAGCCATGGAGCATCTTCTGTGACAGCATCTATGACAGCAATACCATCGCCAAAATTCCTTATGGTCAAAGTCTGCTCATCGGTCCAATCTCTTTCGATAGTAGCATTGATAAATGGTGGATCGGCTGAGAGCCTTGGTGATCCGCCACCAGGTGCGCCTAGGATCAATTTGCCGAAATAACGTGGGTCTTCATGGTCGGCACCGAGTGGATAGCGGAATGCTGTGTCTTCATCGCTGGTGATAAGCTCAAAAACAATACCAATTGTATCGCCTGGATTATTCTGCATTCTCGAGTCACCAGAGAGATCGATCCTGGCTTCCATAATGCTCATTCCATCGAAACTCCATTCGCTACTCATCTCATAAGCCACTTCCTCGACACCGATAACAAGGCCATCATCATCGGTATAAGGAACAAAGAAATTATTAACACCCGGAGCATCATAGGAACGGAATAGCCCCTCTGTTTCCAGAGTATCTGGCCACATTCTATCTCGATTATCATCGAAGAACATATTGAATTCTCCGCCGCGAGCGACAGAGCCTTCGACAACAACAGCAAGATAAAGTTCCAAATCATTATTCGATACATAAATATCGATACCATCATGAATATCATTGATGAATGTGGCATTATCCCACATAGCATCATCGAGAATGCCATCGATTGTAGCCCAATCTCTAACATAACTCGAATAGATATCACCGCTAATCATTGCAAAACCAGCATCGGTATTGGAAAATCCACTCATATCATCTGGGTCCACATAGCGAGCTGCTACTTTATAGTAATATGTCTCACCATATTCGATATAGCAATCATTGAAGCTATTGAAAATAATATCGGTAGCTATTACTTCATAACCATATTCAAAATTATTGCTCCTATAGAGCGTATATCCAGCGAGTGTGACTGGAAGATCCAATGACATAGCTTGTGGTATATCCCATGTAATCGGTATGCTTCCTGTAAATCCGTCATGAGCTTCAAGATTTTGTGGCTGAAACATCGGATGCGTCATCTTAACAACCTGAAGTGGGAATTCAAATAAATTAGTATCCAGGCAGCCCTCATTGGTCAAGCCGATAGAAATCTCGAAAGCACCTTCGCTTCCGCCGGGATCCCAATAAAGCTCTCCATCCGGGCTAATAGTAAAACCAGAAGGAACATCGACCGGAACATAGATGATCGAATCATCTTCGATATCATATGCTTCCAGCTCAAAATCAAAGATATGGCCTTCGATAATAATACTATCTGGCATATCAGATGTTGCAATAGGTGCATCATCATAAGGTTCCACAATCAATGAAACAGAATCGACCAATGTATCACCTCTGTCATTTGTGGCTCTAAGAATAATCCAGCTATCGCCAAAGTAATTCTCTTCTAAGGAGACCAAAACACGAGCGTCCATTTCTTCGAGAAGGTCAGATTCTTCTAAAGTAACCGTAACCTCTTCAACGGTAGATTCAACTTCGTATTCTGCTCCTTCTAGGAAGAAAATATCTGTCATATACGGCAGATAGAAATCCGGGTCATCTTCGGTTTTAACAATCTCGCCAAGCGGCTCTATAACGCCATTTGTCCAGCAAGCAGCAACATGGCCGAATCTCGAGCGATGGCCGGCCTCATCAAAAGTCATAATGGCAAAATAATATAGTTTTGCTGGATCGAGGTCATCCACACGGAAGACCTGAGTTTCACCGCCTTCGACTGGTTCTGGTGGAGCTGGATGTTGTGGTGCAAGATGGTAATTGAACATCGTTATCGGTTCGTCATCGTAATATAGCTCGTAATGATCGGCAAAACCGGTATAGCCATCGTCTCCCGGAGCTGTCCAGGAAAGCTCGATATAATCTGTTCCACTATTCCTACACCCAAGGTCCAGACAGGCGCCAGGAGCTTCTGTATCGACACATTCTGGTGTTGTATAATGTAATACATTTGAAAGCGCAGAAGCATTTCCAGCTTCATCGTAAACCTTCGCTGCAAAATAATAATCGGTCATCTCTTCCAGATCATGTATAGTAACCATCTGTTCTGTGCCGGCTTCTTCTGGTTCCGGCACTGCTTCGACAATAGTTGCATCCTCGAAGTTTTCATCAGTAATAGGGTCTTCTGAAAGTCGGAAATCATAATAATCTGCGGTACCATCATCACCATCGTCGCCGGTTGCTATCCAATTAATCTCGGCAAATGCACAACCTCTTGTACCAAGCATAAGAACCAATGGATCCGGTGGTGTCTCATCTGGTATTTCTGGTGTTGTACATAATATAGTATTGGAAATACCACTCCAATTCGGCACCTCATCCGCTATTTTCATAGCTATATAGAAACTCGACCCAGGATCGAGGCTTCCAAGGACAAATTCCTGTAATTCACCAGATGGCAAAGGTGTTTCGTCAAATCCTGGCCATGATGTCGCTTCATCCCAATTCTCTTCTGTAATCGGAGCATCCAATACGCGAAGGTCATATTCGGAGGCATTTCCCATATAGCCGTCATCGCCGGTGGCAGTCAAATTGATAGTTACCGATGTATAGGTCGAGTCAACCTGAGCCAGGTCATCGATATCGGCAGGTGGAATTGTATCGGTTTCATCTGCATCCAGCGTATCGATTTCAAATAGGACATCATTTTGATCAGATAATTCACTGGCAGCATTTTCGACTCTAATTATGCATTCTTCAGAAATCACATTGGGGATTTCCCAGTTATACGTATCGCTGAGTGGCATATCGGTCTGGACAGTATCCCAATCCACTCCATCATTGCTTGAAAATAGAATATCGATTGTCCCGGTTAGGGAAACCGATTCCCATTCAATATTAATAAAATTACCGATTATAAATCTTTCGCCACCGACAGGATACAGTAGATCCAGGTCTTCTGGTGGTATAATAGAAAATAAATCATCACATACGTCAAAAATCTCTGCTGAATCAGAATCCGATACTTTGATAAGCATTTCATCGGATTCGAGAATTGGCGCAGTCCATCCATAATCGCCATCATCTACAACTTCTGCGATAATAACATTCCAACTTGCTCCACCATCGCTGGAGTATTCGATCATGACATCATCGATCGCTCCGGTACTCGACCAACGAATAGGTATCGATGCTTCCTGGAAAAATACCTCGCCACCATTCGGATTTGTAACTTCGATAGAAAGATCAAGCAAATCACCTTCGAGATTAATAATGCCAATCGATTCGGAGACATAATCCAAATTTATTACATGCGAGACAGTAATATGATTATCTGTGCAGGTATTGAAGAAAGTGATTCGCATCGTTGCACCATCGACAGCGCCCGTTAAATTTCCACTATTGATATAGAAATCATTATCTTCTACACCACAGCCTGTGCTCTCCTCTGTTAAAACTTCACTTGAATCACCATCGATCCAGGCCACAAAACTCAAACAAGCCTCATCGATTGGACTACCATCAGGATTATTAACACTCCCAATAATAAGATGAGTTTCACCTGGTTGGGCAAATGCCAAGCCAGCGAAACAAATTAATAAAATAGCTATTAGCCAATTACGCATCATTCCTCCCGTATATTTGTTCTTCAAGTCAGGAAGAACCGGTTAGATTTTCATCAAATTTCAAATTACAAAATTATATACAATTACTCGATTTAACCTCCGGTAATGCCAGGCCCCGATAATTTCAGAGCCTGGCAAATATCATAAATTTATTTGACTAGCATTATTCTCTCGACAGCCGTATCTTCGCCTGCTTTAATTCGAACGAAGTAAACTCCTGTAGATATATTATCACCATTGTTTGATTTTCCATCGAAGAAAATGCTATGATCGCCTTTTTCGATGAAATCCGAAGCCAGAGTACGAATCAATCTACCGGAAACATCGTAGATACCAAGCTCGACATCTGAAGCTTGGCCGATAGTAAAGTCGATTCTGGTTTTGGCATTAAATGGATTAGGATAGCTCGAAAGCATATCGATACTACCTGGTTTATCTGTCCTATCGATTTCTACTTTGAAAACACCACTGGATTTGAAAGTTGCAGGCAATTCTTTACCATCAACTGTCAAAGTCCATTCTGATGGTATATCCACCGATTCGATAGTGAACTCTTCGGTCGAATTCACATGAATATCAAACTCGGCGACATCGGCTTCATCTACGAAATAGCTTACAGCCTGGTTTCCATCTGCATCGATATATGCCTTGGGCTGATAATCTTCGCCAGGCATAGCTGGTAGAACCGGGAACATCCTATTGCCAAAGCCCATTTCAAGGCGTTTTCCATCGATATCGATAATTGCGGACTTCTCATCTACCGCCTCTGCTGATTTCTTGGATGCATCTGAGTTTAGATACAAATTGCATTCTTCATTAGCAAGAACAAAATAAGCATTACCAGCAGTCAGGTCATAAGAGCTGGTATATGCACCGCTAACAGGGTCCCAAAGATAGGCTTCATCTATCACGGAACTGATAGCGCCATCGGGATCGGTAACAGGTTCCGAGAAATCAACCGGTTCATATGTTGTGCCGATGAGATTCCAGGAATCGCTCAGTTCAAGCTCGAGATCATTAACCTCGGTACCTGAAATTTCCATCGTTTGTGGTTCTCTAACCAAAATGACATATCCAAGTCCTGGATAGATTCTTTCGGTATTTGTCCACATGGAAGATTCATTATCATATAGGAAGAAGCCAATATTATCCGGTAAAACATCCTCTGCAATATAATAGCCGTCTGCATTTGTAACAGGAACAGAGAACATTGTATAACCAGGTGAGAATTCTTTTGTGAATATCCTGCTGTCATTCAGCGAATAGGTAATTGTAAGTGTTTCGCCTGCTGCATATTCATAGTCTGAAGATTCTTTCATATCGACAATTCCATTTATGAAAAGATTGCCCATTGCAGTGATAGTATCTTCATCGCGGAAAGACCATTCTAATTTTCCAGCAGAATCGCCTGTTACGATATACCATACAATAAAATCATCATCCGGGCTACGCATGTCCTTCTGAAGGTCGGTTGTCATCGAATCGAATTCCGAGATATCGAAATAGATATCAAACCAGCTTTCGGCGGCACTATTGACTTCATCGATACCTTCATCATACATATCTGTTGCGCCTTCAGTTATACCGAAGGAAACAGTATCGTATAGTGAATGAGAACTAAATTCAAGTTCGACGAGCCAATCGAGGTCGCCACCCAAAATACGTATTAGTTTATTGCTGGTTGTGGCTATTGCAATATCTTCTACATTCGTAATGACATTGCCGATTTCGAGGCGATGTGAGATTCCAACGGGAGCGAGTACATTGGTTCTATAAGATATGGTAGCAATCTGTCCGGCTGCATGGAAATAATCATCACAACTCATCCTAATTCTCACCGAATCTCTATTCATCCATAGAATCGTAGCATCATCGTATTCAAAATCGACTGCATTCGGCGCAAAGCTGCCACCCGGGCTATAAACAGAAAACTCGACCATATCTATGCCCATTCCCGCGAGTTCATTGATGAATATTGGAATTTCAAACTCTCCGCCTGGCGCTGTCTCGATAGTGTCATTATCGAAAGAAATTTCGACAGGTTCGGATTCTCCAACATGCATTATACATTCAATAGGGATAAATGGCTCATCGAGATCGCTGGAATGTACGTGGATATATCCGTTATATGTACCGACTTCCATTCCTTCTGCATCGAAAGAAACCGTTATCTCATCTTCTTCATGAGTCGATAGATTACCATTCTCGGGTGTGAATGACAGCCAATCGATATCATTATAGATATAGGCATGATATATTTCATTTGCAATAAGCTCGACTCCATCATCGATTTCATCATCGTCCCTATCCCCCATTGCACCTACCGGATAAGTATTCATTATGATAGATTCATCCGGAGATATCATTATGGCATAATTATTTGGATAAGCGATGCGATCGAAAGATGCGAGAGATATTGCGCGATTGGTATCAGAATATGCCATCATGGCTTCGCCAAAGTCCGTATAGCCACCTTCGATATAATCGATAAAGGTTGGTATAATATTTGGCATATTGAAAACGAGATTATCAGGCTCGTCAAAAGTAATCGAGCTGGAAGTTTCCCCAAGGTCATTGAATGGTTTTGCACCAAGATTTGCCCAGAAATCATTTTCAACAGGCACATCCAAACCGGCCATAACTACCTTGCCGCCATCATCATTGTGCTCTTTGAGCGCATCGAGTAGCTCATCAGAAATGGTTTCCGATGTAACAACTGCCATATCATAGCTATATATGCTATCATTCAAGGCCGAAGTAAACTCAGATTCTGAAGTATAGAGCATATATGGATAGCCGAGATAATCCAATGCAGCCTGTCCAATCATCTCATCATCACAGAAAACAGCAATCTGCGCAGCTTCTAAAGAACGATAGAGCCTATCGGCACCAGGATCAAAATCTAGATAGCTTTCAATGAGATGGTAAGTGATATGTCCTGTTCCATTATTGCCGATAAATAGTGGCAATGTACCAGAGCTGCCAGCTCTCAGGAATATCTCTTCTCTCTGTGGATTAGCATAAATTTTACCATTGTTTTCACCTTCTGCTAAGAATAGACTACCAAAGCTCTCCGGGTTCAATTGCTCTGAACCGGATGGCCATGCTATTGTATCAGAGAATGCACCGCTCATTGCATCGAGAATTTCAAGCCTCATTCCAACCAAATTGCCAGTAGCAGAACCAATATATTCTGGTTCGAGTCCGGCAGTATTATCTATCGGAATAGCTAATTCATATACAACGGTGCTATCTGTTGTCATTCCAGTACCATGCTCGACAGCGCCCTGAATTAATCTTGATTCGATTCTTGGGTCGCTACCAAAATCGCCATGTCTTCTTCCCCAGATTCCCTGGAAGCTCACACTAACATCTTCGCTACCCATTTCGATACGATATTCACCCTCTGAAGAAGGGCTGGAATTGGGATATCTGCGATTATAGCTGTCTTCTATTGAAACCAATAGCCTATCGTCATCTTCGAGAACTACATCAGAATGTGTCTCGACGCCAATATAAAGCATATCATTGGTGTTTTTGATATAAACAGTGGCATCATCGATAGTCTTTTTCATTGCATCATTCCATTCGCCTGTTTCGAAAATGCCATCGATATCCGGCGTTCTTAAATAGGTGAATGTTGAATACCACATCGGCTCATCATCGGCAGCCGAAGTCGCGATGACTTCATCTGTGAAACCAGATTCCAATTCATCATATATCGCACGGACTTTGTAAATATGAGGAATTACAGCATCTACATCATCGAAATAGCCCTTGGTAGGGACTATCGCAATCGAGCTGAATTCATCGTCTGTTGTGCGTTTTCGGAATATCTCGTATCCAATAAAATCGATTGGAAGTACTGTTACCATATCGAAAAGCTCTGGCTCGTCCCAGTTGAGTGGTATTCCCCCGGCAAAACCAGAAACCGCTTCGAGATTCCTTGGTGCCAGCATATCTATTGTATCACTAATTACGGTAATATTAAAATCGAGTCCAATTTCGTATTCCCCATCATCTGCACTCAATTCGATATTGAAAACACCTTCGGTATCTGGAACCCAGTTTATGATACCAGTATTCCGGCCAATTTCCATACCTTCTGGCGCATCTTCCAGATTAAATGTCAGGACATCAAAATCTGGGTCGCGCGCTGGTACGGTCAGCCGATAATTATTATTATTAACTGCTATTGTATCTGTAATTTCTGCGAAAAATTCAGGGCCGGTGTTTTGAATTTCGACTTCTGCACTGTCATATGTCCAATCATATCCATCATAAACACCGACTACTACCTTCCAAATCTCTTCAGAAGAAACCATTTCCGCCATGACTGTGTCATTGGAATATCCTATGTCTTCACCGTCTTTATACCATGTGTATTCAGCGGTAAATCCGTCTTCATCCAAATCAGAGACTTCAAGCTCTACGGTCAAATCGCTAAATGTTGTCGGCAATTCGGGAGCTATCTGAATATGGTCGATACTGGGAGCGGCATTGGTAATCTCTACAGGGTCAGATAATATCGGCGAAGAAACAGCCCAACCATCTAAAGCCCAGGCCTTAAACCAAACCATATCTCCACGTTCAAAATGTTCTGATGTGAGAGTATCGGTCGTATCAGGTGCTTCTACGCGCACAGAATCGACAAACCATCTGTATTTATATGTGATACTATCGCTATCGATATCAGAGGCGAAGGCATGTGCAACGAGTTTGCCTCGTCTTGAATATTCACCTTCCGGGACAGCGGTAATATTAAGGCTATCGATCTCGGGCTCGGTGTTTTCTATGTATGGGCCAGGATTTGGTGCGCCGGTATCTACAATGAAATTGTCATATCTATCATACCCTTCGAAGCGGAAATAATGTTCACCACTTCCATAAACAGGCACTCTGGCTGCGAAAAGCTCGCCATCTTCATACCTTAAAAGGCCACCGGTGCTATCGTCTGTAGTATCAACTGGAGGTTCATATGAAGAGATATCAAATGTATCTCTGTCATCGATAATAAGCCAGCCATCTTCAAAATCGTATTCGCGTTCATTATAGAATGCTGCAACAAATAGGAAAGTATCACCGGTTGAAAAAGGCCCATCTTCTGGCTCGAAATACGCTTCGGCAAAATATGGAGACTCTATTGGAATCTCTATAGTCAGTGGGTCGCTATAGCCTATGCCATCATAAGAACGAATCTCGGCAGTCCAAACCTGCGAATGAGATGTTAGGCTGGAAGGCAATGTATTGCCTTCGTGTACAAGCTCGCCATCGAGATACCATCGATAATCGTAGGATACGATAGTGTCGCCATCTGGATCATCGGCTTCTTCGGTAATAGTTATAATGATATTATCCATCTCGAAAGGAGTATCCGGCGTAATATCAACTGCGGCAGGTGGATTAGGCCTTGCATTTTCAATCCAAAGCGTATCGCTTCTGACGGCGCTGGATTCATCGTAGCCATCGGTAGCAATAACTTCACAGAACACATAATCGCCCATTTCGAAATACTCCGCATCGATAGTGGAAATATCGGAGTCAATATCCAGAGCTGTGCCATTAACATACCATGTATAAATAAATTCAATATCGTCATCATCCGGATCTTCCACATCGATAATTACGCATGTAATTTCCGATGCTATACTGGCAGGTTCAGGATCTGCATAAAGAGAAATAACGGGGTCGGTCGGTGGTTCATTAGCAATCACCGGGCCTGCAAGAGCAGCAGATGTGGGATGTCCCAACTCGTCCTCGGCATAGAAAGTATAACGATGGTCGCCAGCTTCTTCGATAGTGGTTGTGTATTCATATAATACGCCAGCTTCCCAGTCAGGAGCGGAAGTATCTGCCATTTCCATTGGAACTCTTTCTTCGCCATCTATCGAAATCTCGACAGTAGATGCTGGAATGTCTCTTGCATTTCTATATTCTACCGAATAAGTAAAGCTGTCTCCTCGCTCGCCGGACTCAGGATCTACCATAGGAGCGGCAAGCTCGGGAGAAACTATTGTAACTGAAAGGTCAGTATCGATGCCATAGTCTTCTCCATCAAAAGGAGCGATTACAACGAGAACCTCATCGCCAGCATTGAAATATGAAGCATTCAGGATATTGCTCTCGACTTCATCGATTAGAGTACCGTTGACATACCAATCGTAGGTATATATAACCTCATCGCCATCGGCATCATCGCCATAATTGGTTATTGCTACGGTCAATGCTTCGTCATAGAAAGGCATTTCGGGTGAAATGGAAGCGACTGGTTGTTCAGGAGGCGTATTTTCGATTTCAAAAGTCATCGTATCAGACAAATCTGGGAAACCGTCTTCATCCTCTGTATAGAAATAATACTCATGAACGCCTTTTCCGAATGTTTCGCCATCGAAAGAGGCTTCTAATATGGTAGGTATTCTATAGTCTAAAGTATCGCTAAATTCGCTCATCATTTCATATTCTTCACCATCGACATGGAGGGAAAGAATCGATGGTTTCAGGCCTTCTGCATGTGAATATTCGGCCGAAAAGAGAAATTCATCATCGATAACACCAGTGGATGGTTCGACTGGATAATTTCTAAGGACTGGCCTGATGCCATA
Organism: Candidatus Zixiibacteriota bacterium; assembly: GCA_046542255.1. Lineage (GTDB taxonomy): Bacteria > UBP14 > UBA6098 > JBKHBT01 > JBKHBT01 > JBKHBT01. The sequence continues at coordinate 41,360 of JBKHBT010000010.1, forward strand.
AAAATCGGAAAAACGAAGATTGCCAGCATAGGTATAATGTCCGTCGCCAACTTCCTGCCAGGTATAAAGATATTCTCTAAGACAGGTATCCTGAAGATTGAGCAAAAACATATCTCCATCTGTAACATCATATACTGTAATCGACCATCGTGCAGTCGAATCACTTTCGATTGTATATTCTGCGCCATAGCTATCAAAATCAACAACTACTGTATCGGAATCAGGACCGACTAGTGTGAGTTTAAAACATTCTTCGCTTGGAGCAGTATTCTCTAATGTCGTAATCAAACCTTCGATGGTATATGGATCCGACGGTTGCGCAAGCACAACTCCAATACATAAAATCATTACTAACAGGATAGACTTTCTCATTGTCAACCTCCTAAATAAATATTACTTTCAAATAACAAATCGATAGCAAAAGAGAATAATCACCTCCTTAATGTGTATCACTGTCATTTTTGATATATCACTTTTACAAACTGAGCCTTTTCCGACTGGATATTTTTAATTTTGATAAAATATACTCCACTCGAAATATCAGAATCATCGACATTCCAAATGACTTCGCTTTTTTCGCTTCTTGTAAAACTGTCGATTTTCTTGCCAATGATATCAAAAACGGTGATATCATAATCGGCTACTTCACCAGTTTGTATCAATACACTGGAATTGAATGGGTTTGGACTTGCTATCGCGATAGATTTTTCAACTGGCATATTTTCATTCATCGAGTAAGTATCTTCATTAAGAATAACTGGTTCAGATTCAAAATCAGGCGATGCGTCTGTAATTTCTACATCGACAGAACAGATTGTATTAAAACATGTGTCCCGAAAAACGATAGAAACAGTATCTCCAGCAAAGGCTTCGATTACATCGGCTCGAATCTTCCACATTCCAGAGTCTTCATAGTAATTACATGTATATTCTGAGCCGGGATAGATATAATATATTGTATCTGTTTCTTCGACACCAGGCTTGAATGCCTTGAAAGTAAGACATTCCGCAAGCGGAATACTGCTGTCGTAATTCTCCACATAGCCGTACTTAGCATGTGGCATCTGGGAAAAAGCCAATACAGCCATGAAAAGAATCCCTAATATTTTAATGGTTTTCATTCTTTGCTTTATCATAAAAGCCCCCCTATTAAATGGGTGAAGGGTTAAATTATAACCCTTCACCCAAATATAGATTATTTAATCAACATCATTCGTTTTGTATTGGAATAGTTGCCGGCCTGGAGTTTGTAGAAATAAACTCCAGTTGGAACGGTATTATTTCTTTCATCGAGGCCATTCCATCTAATATTGTATTCTCCGGCAGCAAGTTCATTATCGACAAGCTTTTTAACCAATTTGCCATCGATATCGTATATGCTGAGTTCTGTTTTGCAGTCTTCGGCGATAGCAAAACTGATTTTTGTCGATGCATTGAAAGGATTCGGATTATTCTCAAGAAGCGAGAATTCCATCGGCTTTTCAATAGTTACATCGTTTGTAATCTTGCCGATATCGATAGTTGGCTCACCAGTGAGTTCGATATCTCTGATAAATGTATTACCATCATCATCGCTAAACTCGATGGTAACGATATCGCCTGTTTTCCAGACTTCGCCAAAATGGCCAACCTGAATATGGAAATATCCATCTTCGACGACTCCAGTAACCACATTACCGGATACGCCATACATACGGCCTTCGATCTTCCAATTCGTATCATCGGCCTTACCATAGATCATGCAAGGATCAGCATAAACACGGCCATCGATTTCAAATCCATGGACTTCTTCTTTATCGTCTTTCATAGCTTCTTTGGAATAGCTTCCCGGTGAATTGATATACACTCTATAGCAATCTCCAGGCCTTACATCGAAGTCCGGGCCAATATAACCAACGTCTTCAACATATCTGGCAATCGATACTGTATTGGATATAGCATCCAGATCGACACCTTCTGCAAGAAGGTCATCACCGAGTTCTTCGGCAGTTGTAAGGCCCTCCTTATCCAGTGGTACCAGCATAAGATTACCAAAGTTACCAGCCGATAGATCCAGCTCGATGGTTCCTTCATCGGGAACATCACCCACTAAGGTAATTGTCTTTTCGACACTCGAATAGGACAAAAAGCCCTGAGTATATTCTTCGAAAACTATCGGTACAGGTGGAAATGCCATTCCAGATGCACTGTCAATAGATTGATTTTGGTTCCAACCCAAATCAGCATCGAGAGTCCAGATATTATTCTGATTTGGATAGATATATTCATCGATGAAGTCATAAGAGTTCTCTACATCTTCTACATCGAATGGCAGGGAATTAAAGACCCAACGATCGACGCTAGGATATCCATAATCTACTCCGATGACCTTATCGAATTTACCGACAATATCATGATGATAGTAAGAATCATCTGCAATATTATCACGGTCTGCAGGTACTACATAGTAGTAATAGTTCCGCAGTTCTTCTCTTGTTTCTGTGTCCACAAAGAATGTCTCATCTGTTGTGTCCAGCACGGTATATTCGCTATATGGTTTTTCGGAGTGATAGATTACATATTCAATATGGTCATCCGGCATAAATTCCGGCTGAATATCGGTCGAGTCATCAGGATTAAGTCCATCTGTAACTCCATCCCATTCGAGCCTTACCTGCTCGGTACCATCCAACCATTCTATACAAAGGTCATCGATGGCAAGTGGTGGATATTCATCGATAGCTATAGCTTCATCTATGGCAATAACGCCGGTAGAATCTGTATATCCTGGGATGCCAGGGTCGGTTATTACATTTATGCCATATTCGATAGCTGCTACATAATCGACACCAGCCATATCGCCAAGATAAAGTATCGCTTCGACAGTGTCGCCAATGGAAGTTCCACCAGCTACTCTGGCAGGCTCGATTTCTACCCATTCCATAGCGCTGTTCTTATAGTAATAATTGTACTCTGCATCTTCATTAACTATGACATGCCTTATTCTTATCGAATCGCCCTGGTCGTTTTCGACATTCTCGGCAATTCTATAGAAGTCCGATGATATAGTATCGATAATTGTAATCGCAGGCAATGTCCATGCTCTGTCATAGTCTGGGCCAGGTTCCTGGACTTCTGCCCAGAAATTCATAGCACCAACTTGATCAACGCTGACAGTAAATGTATCACGACCGTTAGAGAGAACTGTCGGTGGTGGGAATGAAACAACACTCGGTGCGATATTGGTTCCAAATTCAAGCGGCCATGGGAATAATGAGTCAACATGGCCTGGCCTATCATAGACCGTTGCAATAAGCGGGAATTCCTCGCCAACATGCCTGACATAATGGCCATCGACATCAGGAGTTTCCAGTGTGATAAAGCCTCGCTCCTCATTAGTAATCATAAATGTCCAGTAAAGCGTATTAACATTATTCCTGCAATCTGTCACCCTAAGAGTAATATTATATTGTCCAACAGACATGGGCAATAATGAATGGTGATAGAACCACATATTGCTATCTGCTATTGGGTCCAGATTTAGATTGAGATCTTCATAATCTACTGGTGGATCGACCCATAATCCTGATCCAGGCATGGTTTCAATCCAAATTTTATTATCAGATGCTCTTGTCAAACGCATCTCGACTTCTGGAACACAATCATCACATGGGCAGCTTCCAACAAGAGAGTCGAATACCGTTACCTTGAATGTATCATGATCAGCCCAGGTTTCTGTAATATGGACAGCTTCTAGTTCTGCTGGATAAACTGGCGAAGCATATGGAGCTTCATTATCGACACAGAAATACTGCGTATCCACAGATGCATTTCCGACATCATCGAATGCTTTTGCGACTACGCGTAGCACAGCAGATTCGCCCATAGGTATTGGGCATTCCATATCATATTTGAAATCTAAAGTATGCCAGCCAATAACGCTAGCGTCTTCTTCATTAATTTCTTCGATGCCCGACCAATCATCTTCTTCATGTGGGCTATAGCTACCAGGATTAAACCAGTATTCAGTGGCTTCTGTAAAGCCTTCTTCGCTATCGCTCCACCATCTTTCATCATCGACATTCTCGATACTAAGCAAGACACTATCGATCTGTAGGATTGAATCTGATACCTCGCCTGTAATGGCATTATCGAGAATCGTTGCCCATTCGGCACATGATAAAGCACATGTCGCAGGGCCTTCTGTATCTATTTCTGATCTACCATAGATATTTAGTTCTGGCGCAGTATTGTCCAATACCAAATACCTGAGTTCGCTATCATAGCCACATACATTTCCAGCTGAATCGATTGCATAGCTTTCGATTTCCAGGACCGATGGGTCGAGTGAGCCTGTGAAGCCATTATACTTCCAGACACCGCCAATTTCATCGTAGTCACATTCATTTTCGAAGCTAACATCGGTACTCCAACCGAAACCATGTTTCCACCATTTATCTCTAAGTGTATCATGTACTGTTACATAAACAACACTTACATTTGAAATATCGACAGAATCGATACCGGCGATAGAAGGAATTTGATCGTTTGCTTCGATCTCGATTGTCCTATTCCAATGATTTCCAAGCTCTGGAGTCAATGAATAGAAACCAGCTTCAGGATGTGTAATATCTGTCTCCGGACAAACAGTATCATAGATGAAACTGAATGTGAATCGAGCATCGGGGTCGGGGTCATTGCCTGCTATATCATATGCTCTTACGGTGCAATCATATCGTCCCTGAATATCAGGAGCTCCAAGTGCGACTTTATATGTATCGACATCTTCATATGTCATTGGTATCCAGGATTCATCGCCAACCCATGACGAGCCATCCCAATATCTTCCACGTTCATTGACAATCTTCAATTGAACCTTGTCAATATATAAAGGCACCGAATGAGATTCATCCTCGACTCTGGCCAAAATCTCCTCGGGGAATTCATCATAATGTGTCTTTATGGCTGGAGGCCTTGTGTATGGAATGCTAACCCTGGCATCGATAACATTAGCATCTGTAATATCGATACCAATTTTCGAGCCAATGGAATAGAACAAAGAGTCATCCGTACTTGGGTCATCCGGCATTTTATTATTATCGTGATAGCGAATATTGCATTTCGTATAAGCCAGGCCTTCATAGATATCGGAATCGTCATTCCACCTTAAAGTCCATTGCATCTCATCGACTTCCAATGGAGCGATTGCCCATTCCAGGCCTAAGTCGGGAGTAAGGCTTTCGATTCTTTCATTTCCATCGATTTCTTCGATAGGATTATCTGCAAGGTCTGTTAAGTAAATCGAACCAAAAAGTTCAGAGTAATCGAGCAGCCTATCGGCAATGGCACGGTCATCGAGGTCGGGAGTTACGCCATCGTCTTCATTTTCGACATTTAACATACAGGTTACATAGTTATCTGGATTGGCATTTATCCAATAAACTCCAGTGTGCTCATCGCTGCCTTCGAAGATCATATTGCCTACATTATCCAGCTCGGGCCTTTTCTGGACGCCAATAGAGTCGGAATCGTCCTGGTTTTCTACAAGCAATTCTGTATAATGCCTATTATCAGCCTTCATGTATAGCAAGCCATAATCATCAAAGTCGATATCACAATTAAAAAGCTCATCCATAGCGCGGCCATTATTGCCGATATCATCGACATCTGCAATTATCGACCAGGTTACGATATCGTCATCGTAACGGATAATTGGATCTGCAACCCAGTTTCTGAACATCTTCTCGGCAGGAGCCAAAATAGCCGAAACGACACCAGAACCATCGATTTGCTGATTTCTCAACTTGATTCTAACCGAATCGAGTTTGTCTTCTCCAGTAATAGATACTCGAGCTTTGATATCGAACTGTTGGCCATTGGTTACATATGTACCATTTTCAAAATCGGGGTCATCAACACGGTAATTTGGTGCAGTAGAATTATCTACCCATAATGACTCGATACTAAATACAACCGGTTCCTCTACCTTTATCCTGATAAACTCGCTTCCTTCGCGAAGTGTCAGACCAATAGGCATCGCTCCCGGAGCAATATCATCGACACCTGAAACTAGTACCGGATAAAGAGAGTCTATGACCGATGATGGTAATTCTGTTACATCATATTCCAAAACGGCTTCTTCCATAGATTCTAATGAATCGAGAACAGGAGCCTGAATAATAACTGTTTCATCACCATATCTAGAACGAAGCTCGATGCCAACATCATAGAAAGTAACCGAAGTTCCATTTCGTATATCGAGGGAAACAGTATGTTCGTGTTCATAGTCGGCTTCGTATTCATAGCCGGCAGTTTCTGGATCATCCATTTCCTTTGGCAGGTCAGAGTTTATAAAATCTATATTCACAAAATGGATATAATCGCCCATCGGTAGATTAACCTTTTCAGAAACATTTCCAGCAGAATCCATCGCCCAGGCTTTAATAAAAAATCTATCGGTAGCGACATCTGGAAGGGCATCGAGTTTATATGTCCAGCGGTTAAGGACTGCGCTGTCTGGTTCTACAGTATGTTCTGTATTATATTTTACAGGTGGGAATATCATCCAGGCACCCATGGCCTCATTCCAGAACTCTCCATCGGTATTGATAATTTCGAAAAAGACCGAATCCGCATGGACACCAGAGAAATTGTCCCGAGCACGAAGCTTGACCGTGCTATCGCTTGGCCATCTTGGAGTTGTAGTAAGAGACGGCCCTTCGAAATTGACACTTGGGTCGATTATATCGATTCCAAAGGCATTTTCAAATGTCATTGTAATAGGCGATTCAGTGGCTTCTGTAAAAGGCGCATAGCTCATATTGGAATAGTGGGCAGTAAAGGCAACATCGACAATAGTATTCATCGTCGCGCCAGAATTCATAAGGTCGAATCTATAAATAGCTTCATCGCCAGCACCAATCTGATCGACTGTTACATCTGCATGTTCATCTATTCCATCGATTCCGGCTATTGTGCTGCCAATAAGTTCGATAGATGCGCCCATACTATCCAAATCACCAGCGATAGTGTTATCACCGGCCAGATTTGCAATTGCTACTTCAAAAGTAAATGGGTCATTTTGATTGAGCCAAAACTCATCATACGGAGCATCTGTCATATATCTATCGATTTCGACCTGTGGAGGATTTTGAATGCCGATCCATTCTTCATCGTCTAAATAATCGATATCACCGCTATTAATCGATGCTCCATCATTCTTGTCGGTTCCACTGATCGAAATATTAAAATACTCATCGAGTGCGTCATCTTCGCCAACTTCTGTGTCAGCAATGATCGGAATCATAAGCGCTTCAGTGGTTCCGCCTGCAATATTGACATCTTCAAAAACTGTAAGGCTATCGAATGAAGATTCAATGCCAAGTGAGGATGTGCTTTGTAGCACGATTGCAATATCTTCGATTGTGCCTTCGCCAGGATTACTTATCGTAATACGAAGATTAAAATTCTGTCCAGCAACAACAAAAGGAGCATTATTGCATGTCTCAGGATCGATATCAACGTCTTCAACCAGAATCTTTGCATCTTCCTGAACTTCGACAAACAATGTATCATAAGTATATTCGTGTCCCATAGCATACATAATATCATCGGAACCATCACCTTCGCCAAAATCAGCAAAGATTGTATCCACATCAGCAGCTATGAATTCAACGATTGTAAAATCGAGAGTCCTTGAAGCGCCCGGGGCAAGATGGCCCAAAAGATTGCTTCCTAGCGGCGTGCCGTTTTGATTATAAAGCCAAACTCTGGCATCATCACTGGCATAATGGCCATTATTGCGAACAGTAACCTCGACTTCATGAGTCTGGCCCTGATTAGCAAAATGCGTAGGATAATCGCTATCGGTATTGATATTGATTAGATCTGAAGTGAGAGACAAAATTTCGAGATTTGTTATTCTGCATTCTGCAAAATAATTCTCACTGGTAGCCGGAAGATCATTACACTCAACACGCAATAAATATGTACCAGCATCCGCATCTATGGAAACGACTCCTGTATCAGAAGCAGAAACCACAAGTTCTTCTTCGGCAGGAAGGATTGGACAATCATCGGCATCTACTTCATTAATCGACATTACAAAATCAAAATCACCGGCTACGATCCAGGTGATATTTGCTGCTTCGGTAAGCTCGACCTTGTAATAGTCAACATCGGGAGTTGGCGTTCCACCAACGTCGTAATATCCACTAACACCCCAGAATATATCTCCGGAGCTTATCGGCAGATTATAAGCTACTCCGCCATTGCAGCCACTATTATAAGTGTCGTTATAGTCGTCACCCAAAGCGGGTTCACCTTCATCGACAGCTCCAACCGGCCTTGAAATCTGGCCAAATAGAGAAGCTGCCAATAAAGCAATCAGTAATAACATGAAAAATGATCGTCTCATCATTCCTCCTTAGTCTTGAATGATTAAATATCAAAATAATATCAAATAAACAAATTTAGCCCAAATAGACTCGTACTAACTTTAAGACAATATAGTGATAAGAAAGCCGTTGTCAAGTGCTTTTTGCCAATATTTCCAGAGCAAATGGCCAATTTGCGAAACTTATGCTTAAAGTCATTAATGTAACTTCTTGCGTTATATGTAAATACGGCATTTTTTGTCGAGTTTATAATTTTTTTGTTTTTTCTATAAATTTTAATATAGCGTATCTTATGCCTTATCATCTTACTCACAACATTAACTAAATAATTTGAATAAATTTTAACGAATTTAATGACCAAATAAATCTCTACAACCGATTACCTTTTTTTACTCTTTCGGTATCTATTTCGCTTGTTGAAGAATTCGGAACCTCGATTTCCATAGTCCTAATCGGCTTTGTCCGGGTCCTGCGACGCTGAGGTGCAGAAGACTCATCAGAATTCTGTGAAGATCCGGCTTCATTGGAATTCATAGATCGAGATGTGCCTTTATTGATGTTGTTTTCGGATGCTATTGCAGGAAGTTCGGAAAGGTCTTCTTTGTAATAGCCACAATCATACTCTACATGGCAATAATCATGCGATTTGGCAAATCTATAAATGCCATCGCATGTTTCAGTGCTGAAGGGATTATTCTCAAGATACAATTCACTTAATTTGCTAAGTCCCGATAATGGAGAAAGTTCCAACTGATCCAACTGATTAGAACCCAAATCGAGACGCCATAAATTACTACAATGCTGAAGAGATGTTAAATCCACCCTCGTTAAGCGATTATTGAATAGGTCGAGCTGTTCGAGTTTGATAGCGTTTTCGAGTGGCTCCAGGTCGATTTTAAGCAAATTATTATAGGAAAGCCATAGCCCGACAAGCTTATCACTGGAAACAAGAGGCGCTAAGTCGATCGTTGCCAACTCATTCCTATCGAGAATTATCCATTTCAAATCTACACTGGTGGCAAGAGGCGTTAAATCTATATTAACCAGATTATTTGAATATAAATCGATCTCTGCAATATTTGGCCCTGTCGGCAAAATCACAGTCTCAAGGTCATTATAAGATGCCCGAATAAGCTCGAGGCCAAGACATTCTTTAAGCATAGTACAATCCATGCGGACCAATCGATTATGATCCAGGTGTAGCTCACGAAGTTCAGGGCAACTGGATAAGTGATCCAGGTCTATGCTCTTTAGAAGATTCCGGCTTATAGATACATATTCTAATTTTGTGCAAGTAGAAAGCGGACGAAGCGGCAAAGATTCAATCTTATTGCCATTTATACTAATTCTCTTGAGTTCGGTGCAATACTGTAAAGGTGACAAATCAAGCTCACGAAGGTCATTACCTATAATTTTTAGCTCTGTTAAATTAGGGCAAGTCGAAAGGGGGTTCAAATCGAGATTAGCAAGGTCGGTATTATCCTGTATTGTCAAAGATTCTAGGTTCTTCATATTGTTCAAAGGCCGCAAATCCAATCTGGCAATATCTGAACCGATAATAGATAGCTTGCGAAGAGATTTACAACTTTTAATAAAAGACAAATCCAGAGTAAGTATCTCGCGAAGCTCTAAAATAAGAACATCGAGATTACGACAAGTACCGATTGCAGAAAAATCGAGATTTTCGAAATGATTGCCAGCAATCACAAGCTCGGTAATCGAATTAGAATATTCATCGAGCCCTGATAGAAAACCTTGTGAAGGCGGCATTGTAAAAATAAGCTTCAATGATTCAACACATCCATCATCATTTCTTTCAATTAAACGATTAGGGACCGCTTTCTCACCGATTATAACAGGTTCTGATGGATCACATTGTTGATGCTTTACATTAATCCTTATCTTCGCCCTGCGGCTCTTCCCACCCCAATAAGCGATAGAAGTAACAGTATATTCACCGGAAGGATAATCCTTTATATCAAAAGTGTGGCTATATGGCTCCGATTCATCTGTATGCCTTTTATCCTGAAAAACAAAATCGACCTTATCCGGCTTAGGGTCTGCCACAGCAACAATTTCTAAAGACTTATCGTGTTCTGTGCCAATAGATGGCTTTGAAAAACTCAAGGTATGAGATGCATCAGCCTCTTCCAATGCCTTTTCTGCCTTCTCGGTAACTTTTATTTTGTCCTTTTCCCAAAACTTAAGCTTACATCCAGAAGCAAATACCACAAGCAAAAACAAAACTAAAAAGGCTAATTTAATGTAATCTCTATACTTAACCATATTTTCCTTATTCACTTTCTTAAGTACTTTCTTAATAATATTGATTTATAGGCTGATTGTCAAGTGGATGATTGGAATTTTTTCTTAAAAAAACTCTTAAATATCGCTATAAATCGATTTGTTATCTTTCTGGGATGGTTCCAGCCTTGTAAATAGCTGCATATACTGTATAAAATCTAGCTCTGCTGCCTTGAGAATATTATCTTTCCTGGCGCGAACAGTGCATTTATCATCTGAATATGTATTTACTATAAGCCCTTTTTCTTCGAGACGGTTAATAATATCATCATTAATTGTTTCTTTGCATTTTACGGAAACCATGACGATATTTATCGAACTATCATAATATGAATCTATAAGTTCACCACCCATTTTATCAGAAAGGTGCTGAGGCATCTCGAAATCATTGCTCTTGAACTCGCGTTGGTTTCTAGGATGATTACTACTCCGTGCTGTTTTTTTCGTTACGATTTTATACTCGATTTCATCATTTTTTTCGACATCTTCACTCTCAGGGTTATAGACCATTCTGCCTGTATCTTCAGAGAGCTGAGCATTGGATGCACATCCTAAAAAAAATAAAACAAAAAACATAATAGAAATAATTAAAGACTTTTTCATTCCATTCTCCCTTTTGTTCAATTCTATGAACAATTATTAATATAGGCTACAAATCAAAATATATTCAATTTCTATAAAACTGCCTACGTATTTAATATATTTATAGTAAGTACAAATGTCAAGATTCTATATAAATATTTTCAGCAATTCACAATATTAAAAAAGCCGGATCAAAAATAACCCGGCTTTTATATACTTATTTCTCTAATTTTTTATTTAACCAACATCATCTTGCGTGTCTGTTCGAAGTCTTCGGACGTGATTTTGTAGAAATATACGCCAGATGAAACCTCATCAGAATTATCCGAATCGCCATGCCATGTGAAATTATGAATCCCCTGCGAGAATTCCTTTCCAGCTACTATCGTCTTTACCAATTTGCCGCGAGTATCGAATATCTCGACCGTAATAGCAGTCTCTTCTTTGAGTGATACATCGAAACTAGTAGTAGCATTGAATGGATTTGGCGTGTTTTGGCTGATATAGTAATCATCGGGCAAAAGCGCATCGTTTTCATCGGAAGAGAGCATTATATTCCTTACCGTAATAAAGATATTAACAGGAGCATTATAGATAAAGCTTATCTGATGATTTTCACGCATATCGATTATCTCGCCAGTTGTCGGATGAATAATTGAGAATTCATAGATTCCTTCGAATTCGCTTGTGCCGATGCTTCCATCATTGTCTGCAAGAGGCGTATTTACTGGCCAGCTCAGAGTGATCGGAGTACCAGCATCGAGATCGCATATATTCATTGTCCATGTCTTTTCTGCACCATATTCTATCGATGATTTGAATTCATCTTTTAATCTATCTGTCCCGCGCACAAATGATGCTCTAAGTAATTCTGCGCCCGGAGGCGTAACAGTCATCTCTTTATGGTCATATACATCTTCTCGGCCATCGTCTGATGCGCCAGAGATAACTCCGAGGTAGTTCCATTTGTCGTAGATTGTTCTACCACTTTCATTAGCGCTGGCAGATATTCTAAGAGCAAATTCCGGCAGTGCACTTTCTTCTTCAGTTATTACTGCTTCTTTCATCAGGCTCTCGAAAGTATAGCTCTCACGGAAAGGTATCATTGCTGATGAAGTATTCATCTTGACCCACCATGATATCCATGGGTCGAATTCATTCGAGATTCCAGCAGGTGGCATTCCGGGCGTATATGTAGCCCATCCGCCATTTGTGCTATAGAACCAAGCAGTCGGATCGATGCCATAGAATGATTCATCATCGGTTACCTTATCCCAATCGATTCTCCTATTGAAAGGATTGCCGATAACCTGCCAACCAGGCAAAGCTGCATCTGGATGGTATGTGAGTGATTTGGCATAGTCGCCAGTATATTCATCGCCATAGACATCGAATTTCGATCGATTATTCCATCCCCAGAGATAATAGCCTGTTCCACGCTCAAATTCAGATGGGACGACATATCTGCCATCCACAGGATCCCATGTATAAATCTGGCTTCCAGTGCCAGAAGCATCGAAAGGAACAATATCGTCATGAAGCTGTGCCCATGGGTCATTAGGTATTGGATTTACCGGTATGGAAACCATATTCCAGCCATAATCGATGGTTGGCGAAATCTCGAGCGTAAATGGATATCCACGTGGGCCGATCATAGGATCGACAGAGATATATCCATCGAATTCATATCTTCCTGCATGAGCAGTATGTCCGGAAGTCCTGAGCTTGACCGATACGCATTCGTCCGGAGCCAGAGTGCCATAAGGTGGGTCAAAATAGACACCACCGGGCAATGTTCTGTATCCGGAGTCTAAGACATATACTTTCTCATCGGTCATAGATACATACCAAATATTGCCATCTCCATCGACTTCCAAACCGCCAATGCTGTATGCGCCATAAGGCGGGCATACAAATTCATTGATAACTGTGCCAGCTTCGTAATCTATCTCATATATCATATCAGCAGAGCCATTAATTCCTGCCCAAACGGTTCTTCGCGAAGAATGGTAACCTAATCCAGCCATTCCGCCAGGAACATACAAAGGAGTGCCAATAACTTCGCCAGGAGTTCCCCAGCTTTTGCCTTTGACCTTGTAAAGTAAATCGGTATTCCAACCGCCGATATAGAAAACATCCTCGACTATATCATATGCAAGGCCATAAGAATGCGTAAAATCTGGCCATGAACCGCTTTCGCCCCAGCTTGTTCCTGTCGGGCCATCTGGATCGACTATCGAATCGACCTTAAGGCCGGTATTCGGATCGAAGGCATATAGTCTCGTAGCAAGATCATTGAAGCCGGAAAGATCGACATTCATAATAGACCAAATATATTCGCCATCCCATGTCATATCGGCTGCGAGATCATTGATATCGGTAATATCGGCTTCTACATCGACATAAAATCCTGTATATGTGCCGGTTGATACATCATGCTTGCGGATTCTTTGTCCGCCAACGATATCCGAAACCCAGAAATAGTCCACATCATAGAGTCCTTCGAGTCCTATTCCCCACGGCGTATCGACTGTTGGAATATCGAATACATCTATCAGGCTACCCATCTCGGTTGCGCGCATGACTTTTTCATTGGAAGATTCGCTCTTGATTGGCCTAGAATTCGGAGAAATCGTGGTATTGTGAATAGAAATCTCGTCTCCCTCGTGCAAAGAAGGACGGCTGAAATCTTCAAATCTATTAGCCCTGTATAAGCTACTACCCGAAAGGCCACTATCCCAAGGCCCGAACCACCATTCGACATCATTGTCTGTAGGATTGCAAAGCTCGAATATCTCGACACTGTCCTCATTATCGTATGCAATCGAGACCTCTAAACCGGACTCTGGCAAAACATTTGCGGGAGTCATCGGTATATATATAGTATTTGATTCATATTCATTGATAGAAACTATAGCTTTTCCGGGGAAATAGCCGCCTTTATGTCCGGAAACTTCAGTGATTCCAACAGGCAGTTCCTCGAAACTGAAATATCCATCTTCGTCTGTATAGACAGTATATCCGATTCCGGCAAAAACCATTGCATTCGCAATAGGTTCATAGGCTTCATTATCGTACACATATCCATCGATTGCGCCCACTGGGCCATCTGTTAGGCCGATGAAGGCAAGGTCATCGATAAACCAACCGGGATAATCGGAATAAGCATTATCGCTTGTGAAACGGAATCTGATATCTGTTACGATATCATAATCCCTAAGATCGATAATTGTTTCGACCCAGCCGCCGGAATTTCCAGTATATGCACGTTCTCCGCCAATCGGGCTACCAAAGGCCGAAGAAATCAATGTGTCATAATCCGGTTCAGGAATTACTCTTTCCCAATTCATACCGCCATCTGTCGAAATATCGATGACGCCGCCGTCATATTCTTCTTCCATATTATACCATTGGTAAAACTGAATCTCCACGATATCTTCGCCGAGAGTTGTCATATCGTATTCTAGATGCCAGTCGGCCAGAAGTTCTCCATAATCGCCATCGAGCACCGTACCCCAAACATTTGAACCAGACCAAGCCGGTGGGCCATCTACATGTGTAGGTGCGCCCCATTCCCAGCCACTGGATATTGGTGTTGTTGTCAAACCGCCATCATAGCCTTCGAAATCGTAAAAACCGATTTCTTCTGTCGCGAAATATAAAAACAGCGTATCAATATCGATAGTATCGCCGGCAGTAACTGTAATAGGCGCTGAAGCAGCTGTATGATAGCCATCAAAATCTGCATAGACGACATATTCGCCTTCCGGGACGCTTTCTAACAAAAAGCTACCATCGGCAGCAGTCAATGTTTCAAAACCCGATAAATCGAGATAAATCTCAATATCAGGGTCGCATGTTCCGGGAGTAATATCTGTAAGGTCGCCGTGGCCTTTTATGAAACCGACTGGCGTAATATCTATCTCGAAATTTACCCATGTTGTCTCACCATCGGCAATTTCTACTATAACAGTATCCGAGGCATAGAAAGGATTGTCCGGGTCAGCAATAACGGTAAATGTGCCCGTAAAGGTTCCTATTGCATAATCGCCAGCAGCATCGGTGATGTCTGAATGGCCAAGCTCATCGATATAGACATTAACATCAGAATCATCAGCAGAGCCTATTAAATCGACATTTCCGGCTAAATAAGTCGGCATAATATCATCGCAGTAGATCTCGACATCATCGACATACCATCTGTCTGCATAAGTACCGTAATATCTGAAAGCGACATAGACATCTTCGTATTCATAACCTGTAAGGTCTGTTGAATATAGATTCCAGGTATCGTATGTTCCGGCGGCGACTGTGGCAGAATCGACCTCTTCGATTTCGACAAAATCGCCTCCACCAGCAGTAGGTACTCCACTTCCAGTAGAAAGCCATACACCAGCATAATCATGCCAGGTAGAAAGCGAAAATCTCTGCCAAAAATCGATAGCAAGGCCGGTAGTAGGCACATAAAATGGGCCATAGACCAGCCATGTCTCAAGCTCTTCGCCAGATGTGGAATATGTTTGATAAACACAATCGCCGGTATGTCCGCCAGTTGTGATTACCCAGGGGCCTGTGGCATCGTGGATAGTAGCATATACATCCCAATCGCCAAGACCAGATTCGAAATCATCTGTAAAAATGCTATACTGACCGAAAACAAGGGCAGCAGAGCAGATTAATAAAACTAATAATAATCCTCTTTTTTGCATTAGCCGAAACCTCCTTAAAGGGTATTTACAAAAAACACTTCGTATCTTATAAAATATAGACACAAAGTGTTTAGAGTCAATAATTTTATTTCTATTTCGAGGCTAAAAAATAATTATCTATGAGGTATTTTGGCTGCCACTTTGACCAGCTCTGGATTTTTTTCGCATTCTTTCTGGAATTGCATATCTCGCAATTTATTTCTATAACTTGGCGAACTGAACCTATATGTGAAGTTAGTATGTAGGTCGTATGTGCCTTCGGATAGTGCGACTACATCCTCGATAAATACTCTTTCTTCATCGGTTGGGATGACAAAAACCCTGACCGGTGAACCTTCTTTGGTAATATCCATCTCGGCATTTCGGGTATGCGACATATTGTTCTTTTTTATATCATAGGCAATTCCGAGATGTTCCAGGCCATCCATGACCATCGCGCGGAAACTTCCCGACATCTCACCGACACCAGCAGTAAAAACAATAGCATCGATCTTGCCGATAGCTGCAATATATGAGCCGATATATTTCTTCAATCGGTATGCATCGACTTCGAGAGCTAATTTGCAATCTTCATCGCCCTTTTCGGCATTTTCCAGAATATCGCGCATATCGACATATTGACCACTTATTCCGAGAAGCCCGGATTTTTTATTGAGTACTCTATTCATTTCACCGGCAGAAAGCCCTTCTTTTTCCATGACATAAAGCCCGATCGCTGGATCATGGTCGCCGGAACGAGTGCCCATAACAAGGCCTTCCAATGGAGTGAAACCCATCGATGTATCATAAGAAACGCCATTTTTGACAGCATCGATAGATGCGCCATTGCCGATATGGCAGATAATCATATTTGTCGCAAATGGATCTTTGCCCAGAAGAACCGCTGCTCTTTTGGCCGTATATAAGAAAGATGTGCCATGGAATCCATATCTACGAATCTGATATTTTTCATACCATTCGGCAGGAAGAGCGTATGTATATGATGATTTCGGCATAGTTTGATGCCAAGCAGTATCCATAATCGCCATATGTTCCACATCTGGGAGAACCTCTTTAGCAGCCTGAACACCCATAATATTCGGCGGATTATGAAGAGGCGCAAGGTCGGAAAGCTCTTCAAAAGTGGACATATTCTCATCATCGATAATAACGCTTTTTGCAAATTCTTCGCCGCCATGAACCATCCGGTGGCCAACTGCCGATATTACGCTCATATCGTCTATTACACCGTCATCATCATCGGTAAGGGTTTTGATTATAAGCGAAACAGCCTCTTTATGAGTCGGGCAATCCTGCTTGCTTTTTACTTTGTCCCTGCCCGGAACTTCATGCGATATGAAACTTCCATCGATACCAACACGCTCGACGACTCCGGATGCAAGAGGCATCTCGGCAATCCAATCATGCAAACGATACTTAACAGAAGAACTACCAGAGTTTAAGACCAATATCTTCAAAATATCTCCTTTGAATAGAAATTTGTGTAATTGATTATTTTCCCAAGAAACGTAATTTTGGCTAATCTTATCAGCATAATCCTCATAGGCTAAGGCCAAAAACAATTTGTAAATATACTTGATTAGTTTGATATGTCAATGTGAAGTTTTTCTCATTAACTTCTAAGCGGACTAAAGCTACATTCTATCGAGTTATATTTTTATTGGTGATTTTCTTATTTGAGCTGATGCTGATATTGTTAATAGTGTTATGAGGCTAAGGGAAGGATAATTAACGCAGAGCGTTAAA
>JBKHBT010000063.1:0-19393 GCA_046542255.1 Candidatus Zixiibacteriota bacterium
GCAAAGATTCCAATTATTAGCCATTTTGTAGCCAGGGTTTTGTAGTTATATAAATTACATGCAGTTACAGCCAGGTATTTGGCCCCTTTATAGAAAAATAATTAATATCTTGACTTTACAGGCCGATTTATACTACAAACGACAGGAAATAAAAGTCAAGACTAAAGATTTTGAAAACTCGGGAAACCTACCAAACCTTACTCAAAGAACACATGAAAGGAGGAGTGATGAGAAGAGTCATAACACTAGTTATGGTAATTGCATTGGCCAGTTTCGCATTTGCGGCTGACAATGACGCCATCACAATCAACTATGATGTCGATCCCATCAATGAATTAGAAATCACTGATGGATCGGTATCTCTTACTGTCAATAGTGCGACAGCGGGAAGTGAACCAGATGCTGCTACTACAGCATCGAGCACTTACGGTATCACTACCAATGAAGACGCGAAGAAAATCACAGCAGCCATAGATTCTGATATGGAGGATAATGTGACTTTGTCGATCGATGTAAGTGCGCCTTCCACAGGAACTGGTGCCGGGTCTACAGATATTTCTGCGACTGCTACAGGTGCTGCGGCCGATGTTGTAACCGCTATTGGCGCCGTTGCAGAATCCGGTCTTAATATCGATTTCGACTTGTCTGCAACTGTCGCTGCTGGAACAATTAGTGGTGGTAGTAGAACACTAACACTGACAGTAACAGATTCCTAATCATGAATTGTGGCGAGGGAAAAGCCTGATGGCTTTTCCTCGCCCTTAATGTTTTTTGAGAAAGGTAGTTATGAAACACCAAACTAAAATAGCAATTTTGATCTCGCTGATTATAGGAGCAATCTCTGTATTCGGCCAGATGACATTGACTATGACGGGTGGTGTTTCAGAAACAATCAATAGGGATGACTTAACAGCGGGAGCAGGTTCCGATTTGGCAAGTGATTATATTTCGTCGACCTCGGCAGCATCTATCGATATCTCCAGCACAAGCGGTAGTTCATGGAAAGTACAGGTCAAAAAGACCGACTCGACATGGGACACCGACCTTGTAGTTTATGTACGGAGAACATCGGATGGCTCAGGAAGCGGAACAATCACAGGCGGTGGCACTTATCAGCAAGTTACCGGAACTTATGCAGATCTATTCTCCGGTTCGGATGATAGAAGCAGCATAAATGTTCAGGTAAAGCTCTCTGGTATGGCTGTCGCAGATGTCGGAGCCGATACTTATTCGAGCAGCGTATCATTCAAAGTCGTTGAGGATGCGAAATGTAGCCTTCTTAGGGAAGTTGTTTCCAATGGAAGGCCAATCGATCCTTTCGAAAGATTCCGGGATGCGTCGGCTTTCGAGGACGAGCCAGATGAGATCAAAAGCAATAGAAAGGTTGACTAATGACATTCTATATGCAAAAGATCGATTCCAACAATGCTTATCATATTAGAGCAACCTCCAATAGAAAGCATTTTGGAATGAATCATTTAGGCATTGAAGCCTTGAAAAAAGAGCGCAAACGAGGGCGATATAGATGGGATTCTATTATCGATTTCCTACCTCGGATATCTTTCACGGCAAAGATGATAATTCTGCAGAGTGTAGTATTCCTCGATGGGATTTGCGCTTTAGGTTATCATATTTCCTGAGAAAGAGCCGGGGTGGATTAGGGCCGCTCCGGCTTTTATTTATTTTAGAAAGGAGGGAAGATGAAGTTCAAGGCATTTTTTATCATTCTTCTTTTGCCTATTATTATCTTCGCAGGCCTAAATGTAACAAGCAAGCTAACGAAACAATACTTTACTGAATCCGGCGAAGTGATAAATGGCGAAATTAAAGTCAGAAATACCGGCGCTGAGCGAAAGACGATGAAGGCATATCTTCAAGATTATACTTTCTCTTCCGATGGCTCGAATAATTATGGAAAACCCGGATCCATAGAAAGGTCGAATGCAAACTGGATAACCATAAATCCAGACCAGGCAGTTATCGACCCATATACTACTGTCAATATAGACTATAAGATTACTGTTCCCAAAGATGCAAGCCTGCAAGGCTCGTATTGGAGCATGATAATAGTGGAAGAGCTGGCCGAAGCTGCACCCGAACTTAAAGAAAACAGCATTGGATTGGTCATAAATAAAAGATTTGGCGTTCAGATTATTACCAATTTTGGCACAGAAATCGAGCCGGAAATCAAATTCACAAATACCGAATTAGTCGATGAAAGTGGTAAAAAATTCATCATGCTCGATATTGAAAATACCGGCGAAATATCAGTCAGAAGCACATTGAAGGTGGAAGTATATGATATGGATGGAAATTATATCGACTTATTCAAAGGCGAGGATAAAAGAACATATCCCGGCACTTCGGTTAATCTTCGATGCGATCTATCCAAACTGAAAGCCGGTAAATACAAGGCCATAGTAATGGCGGATTGTGGCAATAATAATATCTTTGGATCAAATGTAAATCTGGAGCTATGATATAGGTAGATAAAAATTGGCATAAACAAGTTGGAGTTTAATTGAATAAATTTGGCTGGACAATTGCTTTTCTCTGTCTGGCATTTAGTCTGTTTGCTGGTAATGAATTACTAAATATAGAAATTTCATCACAGGTTGAATCCAGGATAGATATAAAGCCCGGCGAGGCCCGGACTATTCCTATATCTATTTCCAATAATCTCGAAGAGGATATAGTGCTGGTTCCAAAAATCGAGCTTCCTGAAGATGCACAGGTCATACTTGGAAATGGTGAAATCGAACTAACCCGGGGGCAAAAAGACATCGTTTTGGTAAAATTCATCATACCAGATAAAACCATAGCCGGTGAATATGATTTTCGATTTGCTCTCAAGAAGAAAGGCGAATCTGGCATTCTGGCAAAGCTCGAAAGAAAGCTGGCTATTCCAGAGATATCGCAAGTGGGAATTGAATGCCTATCCGAGAACAATAGCATTCTGGCCGGCGATGAATATATGCTCAAATTTATACTATACAATAAAAGCAATATAGATAATAATGTCAATATTTCAATCGATGCCTCCAATTTTATAGATATTGAAATCGATAGATACAACTATGCCCTTTCACCCGGCGAAGCAAGAGAAATAACATTAGATATTATAACCGATAAAAAATCCAGGACAGTAAAAATTGCCAATGTCAAGCTTATTGCCAAAATCGAAAATGACAAATCAGTAGCCAATACTGCGATAAAGATTTTGCCCATCAGAAATCAAAAAGCCAGCCTATATCGCACTATTCCAGCGAATATATCATTATCAGGTAGCACAAAGATGAATGATGATACTACCTATTTCTTTAATCCGGAATTCTATTTGAATGGGCCAATCGACAAAAAAGGGCGGATTAATCTGGAAATGTTGTATAAAAGCCATAGAATTGGTAGAAAATATGGCGAAGATGCCTTCACCGAAAATATATCCGATGACCTCTTCGCTATCGGCAATGAATATCGGATGTCTCTGGTTTTCGATAATTTCAATGTCAAAGTAGGTGATTATAATCCGCAGATAACAGAGCTATTCTATTCACAGAGGCTTCGAGGAATTAGTGGGCATATCAATATCGCCGGTTTCAATCTAACAACACAATATCAAGAACCGTCCTGGAGCACAAAAGACGATAGATACCTTATGGGAAAAGTCGGCTATAAGAAAGACGACTTCAGTTTCGATGTCGGCTATCTTAGCGTTGCTGAAGACACAGCAAGCGACAAAGTCATATGGATATCATCCAGATTTCAGCCAATAAATGGCACCAGAGTAGCTCTCGAATATGCCTACAATAACAATATAACCAAACTTCCAGATTATAATACAAAGGCGCCGAATGCGTTACTTGCCCGTTTGAATTCCAAATATAAAATGGGTGTAGTAAATATCAGCTATCTATTTGCCGGAAGCGACTATACCGATAGATTCCATAGCAAGGGCCTATTTCGTGCTGATGGAAATCTGAGTATTTCTAAAAGTATCGATATAAAGGCATCTGCAAGCAATATCGAATACAATCTCGCTCAGGACACAATATACGATAATGCCTATCGCGAGCTTAGATACTCCGGTGCATTAACCATCGAGCCGATGCATTCCAACAAGGTAGAAATAATCGTCAGCAGCAGGAAAAGAACAGAGTTGATCGATGAAAACAATCAAGAATTCGATGAACAAACAATCCAGTTTTTCGGTAAACAGAAATTACGCAATCTCGATATAGATTTAGGCTTTGCAATAGGCAAGAATAAAGCCTATGAAGAAAGTATGCCGTTAGAGAAGGATATGCAAAGGGGCAAATTTTCTATAAATTGGAGATATTCTCTTGCCAATAGATTGCAGGCATATCTTAGATATTACAATAATGACCTATTCTATACCAATCATGGCCGATGTTATGTAAGTGGGCTAATAATGCAATTCGAGATTAATAATCTGCTCTATTTTAGGCCCGGCATCGATTATGAAGCAAACCTAAATGAAAACTTCGATTCCCAATTCTCCAGATACATTGCCCACAGTACACTATCGTTGAACATTGGCCAAAAGCAAAGATTGCTTTTGGATGCAGAATATTCTGCAGAAAATGATGTTGAAAACAATCAAATCCAATTAGCACTTAAATATATTCAGAATTTTGGCCTTCCTGTCGGTTTCAGTGGGAAAATTAGCCAGGTCAGGGGCGAAATAACTCATCAAAAGACCAATGAGCCAGTCGATAATGTAGTTTTGATTTTGGGCCGATATACAACAATATCTGATAAAAATGGCAAATATGAATTCAATGGCATTCCCGAAGGGCAATATAACCTAATAGTAAAAACCACCAGATTAGAAAAGGGCAAAATCCCGCTTCAAGGTTCATCGGTAGAAATAGTAACAAAACCCGGCGAGATATACGAACAAAATATTACAATTGCCGATGCAGCATCATTATCGGGTCAAATCACGCAGATGAAATACAAAAACAAAAGCCTGGCTTCGGCTGATACTACCCTTGTAGAAGAAGGTGGAATAAGCGGAATACTTGTAGAAATCCGGCAGGGCAGAAAAATGCAAAGGCAATACACAGACAAAGACGGCAATTTCAAATTCGATAAAATTCAGCCCGGAACCTGGGATATTGACTATTATGCCAATAATCTACCTTCAAAAACATATCTCGAAAAAGAAAAGGATACTGTCGAAGCCATGCACAATAGCGAGCGGACAGTCGAAAACAGAGTCTTACCGGTCAAAAAGCAAATCAAGATTATGCAGGATGGAAGGACTTTGAAGCCGAAGCGGAAATAGAAAGATTTCCGGCTCTATTTGGCAGGTCCCAGACTATGCTCTATCACCTAATCAAAATAAGTTTTGATTTAAGCAGGTTTCGATGAAAACTGCCCGTATAAATAAAATTGTCGAAATGCCGAAGCCACATTAGATTGTGATATGGGGTGTCCCCGGCTACGCTCGGACAACGGTTAATTTGCTATACATACCGTGCACGAGCGAAGCATTGTGCTGAACATCGTCGAAGTACTGAAGGTCATTGCGTTTTTTATCAAATATCAAGGTGGCAAAAAATAACTCGACAAATGCAAGTAAATCATTATAATTAGATATAAAGAGGGCTTTGTATTATGAATGATGAGATGATAGAAAAACTGGAAACAAAACTTGCCGCATCAACCGGCATAGAAAAGGCCGAAATTCTTGAAACATTAGCTAATACCCTATCAAGAAAAGAACCGGACAAAGCACTCTCCTATGCCAATGAAGCGCTATTGATATCCAAAAAATTGAATAATCTCGCACATCAGGCAAAAAGCCGAATATCTATCGGGCATATATATTTTAGAAAAGGCGGCCACGCTCAGTCTTTGAAACAATACAAAGAAGCACTCGGACTGCTTCGAGAATTTAACGATAGGCAAGGCCAGGCATACTGCCTGAGCAATATCGGAAATATATATTTTTATATTCAGGATTTTCAGGGCGCATTGGAAAGCTATCTGGAAGCAATGGATATTAACAAGGAATTAGAAAATAAAAAGGATATAGCATCGCTTACAAATAATATAAGCAATGTCTATATAAAGATGCAAAACTATGAAAAAGCTCTCGAATTTGCCAATCAATCGCTTAACCTCAAGATTCAAATCGGCGAAGAGAATTCAGTTGCTGCAGCTTATCATACAATCGGCACGATCTATCAAAAGATGGAATCGATAGAAGATGCACTCGAGAACTTCAATCAAGCACTCAAGCTTCGCGAGAAGATCGACAATAAGATAGGAATCTCCAAGACATTAATACATATTGCCGAAGTCTATCTTGCCTATGGCGACAGCTCCCGTGCGCTCGAGATGGCCAAACGGGCATATGAGCTGTCATATCAACTTCGAAGAACAAAGCAGGTTATTGAATGTATGGTGATATTAGGCGAGATATATCTAAAATTCGGCGATTCCGATGTGGCAGAATCGCATCTGACAAATGCTTTAATGCAAGCCCAGCGAATTAAATCCATTGAAATAGCTGCAAGGGTACATAAGCTTCTTTCCAGGGTATATTCATCACAGAATAAACAGTTCAAAGCGATGGAACATAGCGATAAATACACCCAGCTATTCGAAAAGCTTCAGAGAAAGCAATTGGACGAAACTGTTTCGAAAATCGATAGATACAATCGTGAAAAAGAAAAAATCGACGATGCGAACATCGATAATGAAAAAATCCAGCGCATGGAAAAGCAAATTAGTGAAAAGGACAGCCAGATAGCGGCCTTAAAGAAACAGCTCCAACAATCGAGCCAATCACCCGAAGAAATATCGATAATGCGAAGTATAATCGATTCAATAAGCGATATTATCATTTTCAGAAGCGCAAAAGACCAGGCCATGATATACAATACTGCAGCAGAGAATATTATCCCAAAGGAATTCGAGGAAACGGAAAACGCCATTTCCGATTTCTATCAGGATATTATAAATGACAGGCAAAGCGATAGGATAGAAAAAATTGAAACCAAACACGGAATAAATGGCGAAATATATCGCTTTACTTTGGATGAGGAAAGGTGCTGGGTATTCAAGGTCAGAACAAACAGAAATGATGCCGGCAATATAATATGGGCTAAGGACATCAGCGAATTTTGGGCAATTTTCGAAATTCTCGATGACCAGAAGCAAACACTCAATAAGAATATCAAAGACCTCGAGCATAGGAATAATTCCCTCAAGGAAATTCTATTTCATATCGAGGAAGAAAAGGTCAATCACAAAAAGAAAATTGGCGATAAGATATTCCGAACAGTCGTCCCGACAATGAAGCAGATTCAGAATGAGCTCGATGATGCAGAATTCAAAAATGATAGTGACCAGAAAGATATCGTAGAGCTTATCAATAACCTTCAGGATGATTTTTCTTCGATATTTATGCACTCTGGCAATATTCAGGAGATATATGCTAATCTATCCAGCCGGGAAATCGAGGTTTCCAATCTTATACGAAACGGCCTTTCATCCAAACAAATCGCAGAGAAACTCGGCATATCTTCAGCCACCGTCAATCGCCATCGCAATCGCATCCGCCAGAAACTCGGCCTGGTGGACAAAAAACAAAGCCTGAAAAATTATCTTAGAAGTGATATGTAAAAACAAAAAGCTTTCCTCTATTAAAGCCATATGTAAATACATATAGGATAAACATATTATCCCTATCTCATTTATGAGATAAACTGCTCAAAAAACATCATCGAAATGAAACACCGATAAAAACCTGAATCCCAGATGGATCGACTTCGCCGCCGGGAGAAAGCTCGATATCATTAGCGGGCATAAATGGCTCATATGAGATTTTCGCAGACTTGATATAATTGGCCTGAGCAAATATTCCGATTTTTTGCAGGATGATCTCAAGCCCGGCAGAAGCCATGGCAAATGGCACTGTCGCAGGCGATTCGACCGATTCGACGGTCTCTTCGGCTTCTCCGCAATTATAGATCATCTTCACAGTTGGATAGACAAAGTGAAAACCGCTGGAAAGCGAACCATAAGGCGCAATCTTAGTATTTTCGCCAATCTTTGGCTGAACCATAGCCTTCAAATACGTGCCAAGCCCATTAATGCGACGCTGGAAACCTACCGGATAGGCATCATAATAGGCATTATCCACACTCTCTTCGAAAAAATCAGAACGAATCTTGCCAAAGAAAATATACCTCGCACCGATATGCGCACTTACAGCAGGAGCAATATCTAAACCAAATTCACCAAAGAAATGAGTCGGATAGTATTCAAAATTCTCATCCTCGGGAAAAATCTGGCCGATTCCGGTTCTTATAGAAATAGCATTAGCAATGGTAGAAAAAATCAAAAACGCAATTAATGCTATTAATCTAACTTTTGTCTTCTTTGTCAATATTCTCATCATTATTTTCTTCATCTTCATCTCGGTCGATTTCAAATTCTGGCGGAGGTGTCATTGTGCTATGTGATGGATATCCTGTTTTTTTCTGTCCCGGATTTCTGCTTTTTAGGATCGCAGAGCCAATAAGTCCGCCAAGAGTTGCAAATATCGAATTGAGGATAAACCATGTCAATGCAGTAAATGCTATATATATGCCGATATTCTGCTGCATCTTAAATAACATATCCATCGAACCGCCAGGCATTTGCATATTCAAATTCTCGACAAGCTCTTTCCACTGCGCTCCCATCGATTGACTCTGGAATGAAAACAGTAGCGTACTAAAAGCCGTAATTATCACGGTTCCCCACAGCCCAGCAATAAATCCAAGAAATGCGCCCTGAGAAGCATCCAAATATCCGCCGTCTTTCTGATAAAGCATTGCAGCGACAAAACCGCCCAAAAGCACCCAGAGACAACAAATGATATTAAATGCGCTAATAATTGGTATCGATGATAAAAGTCCAAGAAGGACGCCGCCAAGTAAGGTCGGTGTTAAAATGCCCGGTTTAGAATTTTTGTTCTGATCCATAATTCTCCATTCTATAAATTAAGAAACATCTTTTCCTCTGATAAATCGGCCTTCTGAAGCCTACCATCCGCACGGATATGAATAATCTCAATATCTTCGTAGTTTTTTAGCATATTCTTCGCCACAAGGCCATCTCTATGGCATCGCAGTGGGTTCTCTTCGGCACACAAAAGGGCCAGCCTCTTATTCTGGGCAAGTTTCCTTAACTTCTTCAGCCCTTTCTGGAAATCTTCTCTTTCAGCGATATCAGCATATGTCATGCCTTTGGTACGCTTTCCGCCGAGAACCTTGCCAAGATATTCATAGCGGATATCATTGCTGGCCAGATATCGGCGCAAATTATCATAACATGCCCATTTTACGTATTTGCTATAAGGCGCAGAACGAATATCGCAAACTATCTCCAGATGTCTATCATGCAAAAGCTGATAAAACATCTCCCAACTATGATTGCTATGTCCAATAGTAAATATTTGCTTTTTCATCTTCAGCCTCTTAAATACCTATTTTCTAAATAATTATATGCTAAATAGCCGAGAAAGTCAAATAAAGGTTAAATAAAGCGCATCAAATTTTCAGGTAATATCTTGGAAAGCTCATTTTTCAGGTATTTTTCTACCTGTTTATCGCTGTCGAATTCGAGAGCCTTTTTCGTGATTCTCTTCGCCTTTTTATATTCGATTCTTCGAATCAAGCCTCTTACCAGTGGAATCTGCGATGGATTCACAGAAAGCTCATCGATTCCCATGCCGATAAGAAGTGGTATAGCCAGAGTCTTGCCAGCCATCTGTCCGCACATTCCAACCCAAATTCCAGCATCATGGGCGGCTTTTATGGTCATCTCGATAAGGTGCAAAACCGCAGGATTATAGGATTGATACCATTTGCTGACCTTTTCATTGCCACGATCGGCTGCCAGCGTGTATTGGATAAGGTCATTAGTCCCTATGCTCATAAAATCGACATATCTTGCAATCCTGTCTGCCATAAGAGCCACAGAAGGCACCTCGACCATAATCCCAATTTGAATATCATCATCGAAATCAATATCCTTTTTGCGTAGTTCTTCTTTTGCTTCGGCAACCATTCTAATCGCCTCACGCACTTCATCGATATTGGAAATCATCGGGAACATTATCGCACATTGGCCTTCGTTAGAAGCCCTAAGAATTGCTCGAATCTGCGTGGATAGCACATGCGGAAAATCCAAGCCAACGCGAATAGCGCGCCATCCGAGAAACGGGTTTGGCTCGAGATGATGCTCGAAATTCTCCGAGAATTTATCGCCGCCGATATCGAATGTCCTAATTATGACAAGCTCACCATCGCATTGCTGAATAACACGGCGATAGATATTATATTGAAGGTCTTCGGATGGAAATTCCTTGCGAGTAATATAAAGCAATTCCGTCCTAAATAGGCCGATTCCTTCGGAATGATATTTCTTCATAAGCCTCACCTCATCGGGAAGCTCGATATTCGATGCCACGCTAAATCTCTTGCCATCTGGCGTTGTGGCCTTTTCGTCCAATTCCTCGATAAGCATCTCGGAAACCTGATTGATCATAGCGATTTTCTCGATATTTACTTCTAAAGTGCTGGGGTCTGGAGAAGCATAAACCACACCATCATTGCCATCTACGATTACGTCTTCATCAGGATTGATTTTGATTGTGGCTTCTTCCACGCCGAGGACTGTCGGTATTTCCATCGTCTTGGCCATAATAGCAATATGAGAAGTCTCGCCGCCAAATTCGCAAATTAAGCCTTTATAATTGCTCTCGAAAAGCTGAGCGGTTTCGGATGGCGAAAGATGGTCTATGACAAGGACTTTAGATTCATTTTGATGAATCAATAAATCATGATTGGAGCCAAGTATATTCGACAGAACGCGTCTCTTGATATCGCGAAATTCCTGAAGGCGTTCTTTGAAAAATTCATTATCCATTTTTTCTGAATGTTCCAGAAATACATCGATCACCTGCGAAAAGGCATAGGATGCATTATACGCTTCGGATTCTATCTGCGACAGCGTCTCATCGATGATTGTTTTATCCGATAGAAGCATAATCTGCGCTTCTATAAGATGCGCCTGTTCTGCGCCCATATTTTTCGAAATAATATTCTGTGTCCTGGTAAGCTGCTCCCGCGTAAGCTGGACTGCTTCAAGAAACCTCTTCTTCTCGGCCTCTATCTCATCCGGCATCAGATGCCGCTTTGTGACAATCGGTTCATTGCGCTTTACAACGTATGCCGGTGAAATAGCAACGCCGGAAGAAACGCCAATTCCTTCTAAAGTCTTCATCTTTCGGTTCTTTGCAGTCATTTGCCTTTCCTTTTCAAGCCAAGAATAATTAAGATAAGCATAATAATTGCAAAGTCAACTAAAATAAGGAAATTAAAATTATTAATTGGTTTTAACAAAAGCCCTCGCACAATCAAAATCAGACAATGCGCTGCTCTGCATTGTGATACTTCTCGGCTAAAACATCAGTTAAGCCGTAGCATTACGTATATATCGATTTGCATATTGTCGAGCCAAAAAACTCGCGAGCAGCCAGGACGATAATAATATTTTCATAATAAATCACTATTAATAAACTGTTATTCAACGATTCCCGTTACTTTATAGAGTGCAAAAGTAATCGCAAAAGTACATTCTTGTTCCGAAAGCTCTTTTTCGGAATCTATTTCAAATATCTCTATAGCGATAACATCGATATCGATCATCTTATCCTTCGATTCGATCTCTTCCAATAAACTCGCTAAATCATCGAGATTGCCTTTTGCTTTTAGGATAAAGCGATGCTTTTTGCCCCATTCATAGCTCATATTGCCGAGCGTTTTTCTGCTTTGAACTTCCATATCATTTTCTTCGGCCAATTCTTCTACTTCGGAACCAATAGTGCCGAAATGGAAAGGCTGTACGATATCGAGCGATTCATCACCATCGATTTCCGCCTTTTTGGGCAATTTGACAAGGACCAATGCTTCATACTTATCGGCAAATTGCTTCTTATAAGCTATGCT
Organism: Candidatus Zixiibacteriota bacterium; assembly: GCA_046542255.1. Taxonomy (GTDB): domain Bacteria; phylum UBP14; class UBA6098; order JBKHBT01; family JBKHBT01; genus JBKHBT01. The sequence goes on from JBKHBT010000063.1 coordinate 12,033, forward strand.
ATCTTTAGCGAAATCGACAAGAATGCTATCGATGGCCATAGTCGAATCGAGTTTTGTATGCACCAGAAGCCCCATATCCTTATAGCTGGTAATTGCCCTGACAGGTAGCTCCAATACCGAAATCGCCGATATGAGTTGCCGCCATCCACCGCGCCTTTTAAGAATCATATCGCTGACAGATTTTGTATTCTCTTCTAACGTCTGATTATTGATTTTTTCTTCCGGCTTTTTGTAAACCGGCTTTGATGGTTTTCGTGGCTGGGCATTGTTTTTGAGTTGCTCTTCTGTGATAGGTTTCGGGTTTTCTTCCTGGCGGCCTTCTTCGTCTCTTTCGATCAATACAAAAAATGCGACAATAGCCGTCACCAAAAGCAATACAATAAGGATAGATATGAATAATAGGCGATTTGGGCGCTTTGCCTTCTGGACTTTTTTCTTATCGTTTTTGATTAGGTCGAATTTTATAAGATCACTCATCGGGTATCCTCAGCGCAAGGCCAATTGCAGATGCCAATTCCGAAAAGGATAGATTATGCAATTTGCCCTTGAATTTAATTTTCTTTTTCTTTTTGATGTTGCCAGCAAGGTATATCGAGCTATTGAAAAGCCTCTCTGCCTGTATTGCGACTTGCGAAGATGGACTCCCACCAGAAAAAACAAGCGTATCGAAAAACATCTCATCGAGCTTGAAGCCGAGATTGCTATAAGCCATTTCGAAATGAGCCTTTATATCTTCGCAGAAATTATTCAGACGGCTTGGGCTTTGGCTATCGTGGAATGCAGATAGAAAAATCCCCGGATCGGTTACGAAACACCCACCGGGATAGAAAACACCATCGACGATAATAGCCATAGTCGAATATGGACAGGAAAGCTCGAGCATAGCAACATTTGCCATATCCACAGGATTGTCTTCTATAAAGCTAAATACATTATTCAAAATAATAGAAGCCGGATCGGCTGCCACAGGGACAAAGCCAAGGCCATTTAATAGCTCGATTCTTTGTTCGATAGTTTTTTTCTGTGCAGCAATGAAATATGAGCTTCCATCTGCATAGTAGTGAGAGAAGCTATAGTCTTCAACCGGCGCAAGAAGCTGATGGCGCATTTCCCATTTGATAAGTTCAGGATTCGATGCGATATAGCCTTCCGGCAATTTCATTTTTTTGATTAGATAAGTTCCCGGTGGAATATTAAAAGATGCAAACTTAGTCTGAGGCTTTATATCATCTACAATCTCGCTAATGAATGCAAGCAATGAATCAAAATCGGCAATCTCGCCCTTTTGGATAAGCCCGGGCGGAATTTCTCCGTGCGCGCTTTTTAGCATCTCGATCAATTTCTCATTAACTTTACATTCGACCATGGTGATTCGGCGCTCGGTCAAATTAAAACCGATTGTAGTTTCTTTTTTCTTCAGCATTTCATAAAACTAATAATTATAGTAAATTAAATAAAATAAAATGGGATAGGCAATTGCCTATCCCGATTTAAATTTTATATTCGATTAATCCTCTTGCCAGAGAAATTTGCCATTAAGCACCGTTCCATGGCCATTGGGGTCATTGATTACATAATAAAAAGAGTCTTCTACAAATATCTGCATATCTTTAATTTTCGGGTAGCTAACAGGTTCGAAATTTTCCGGATAGAACTCTTCGATATTTTCGACTTCATAGTTCATTAGATTGGCCTTTTCTTCGACCCATTCAGCTTCGGGCAAAAATGGCTTCAGCTCTTCGAAATCATCGGTATAGTATCTTCTTGGCCCGAGCGTGTCCGAAGAATCTGTCGGCGCTGTAGCCTCTTTGACCGCTTCTCTGGAAACTTCGATTTGTTCGACCGCAGTAGTATCATCTACATGCTCTTCGACAATTGGATCCAAATCGATTTCGCCGCCGGCGGTGTTATAGTAAGTTTCCATAGCTTTGTTCATAATAACCAATCTAAGCCTTGACTCTCTCATATAACTTTCCTGAATCTTCTCTTTTTTCAGTGGGAAATACAAAGATAGGACAACAGCAATGATCAAAACAATGATCAGGATATCCAGCACTGAAAAGCCTTTCTTTTGATTTTTCAAGGGGCCTCCTTTTATTCAATAGTTAAATATACTTTCAATTTTTCATATGTTTTCGGGCCAATTCCTTTGACATTCGTAATATCCTTTGTCTTTTGGAATAAGCCTTTGCTCTCTCTATATTCGATAATCGTAGAAGCTTTACCCGGGCCAATTCCCGGAAGTCTTTGCAGTTCTTTACTCGAAGCGGAATTAATATTGATAGAAGCTGGCAAAAGAGAAGCCTTTTCCGATTTCTTTTTATCTTTTGCTTGCTTTTGATTTTTCTTTTCTTGCTTTTTATCTGCATTTTCTAAAGTATCCTTATTTTCTTTTACATCATCTGCTCGATTTAAGCTATCCTTTTTTTCATTGGCTCCGCTCGATTCATATAAAGAATCCTGCGAACTCTCTTCTATCGATTCTGGCCGCAAATGCAAGTCATCACCGATTTCGGGAATACTCCGCCCAGCCACAAGAACAAGGCTGCCAATAATCAGGCTTCCTACGATTGCAAGGATACCTCTGGATTCCTGTGGTGTAAACCAGCGATCAAACATACTACAAATATAAAAAAAGCCAGTAATGTTTCAATAGAAAACTTTTTATATATCAAACTTTGGCAATTTTTTATTTCAATTTTTCTTCTACTGATTTCATTTTTCCAGTTATTCTCTTGCCTTTGCTTCTTCTATAATCGATTTTCAAAGTTATTCCTAATCTTTCGAAATCGGGCGCAAATTTCTTGAATAATCGATCGACGAGGGCAATAACATCATCCCAATCGCCTTCAATGACTGAACCCATTGGTGTCAGAACATGTTCGACCTTCTCATCCTTTTTGATCTCTCCAATAACCTTTGCCACAAAAGGCGAAAGGCTAGGGCCGATATCATAAGTCACCACCACCAGTTCGCATATTACATTTCGCTTCATCTTCCGCTCCATATTAGGCTATTATAAATTTCATAGTAAATATATCAATTGCTTTGACATAAGCTTTGTTTTACATTATATAGTATATATGAAAAATTAGCATTAGAAAACAAAAAAGGCAAGATAAATGAAAATATTAACAATGATAGCAATTTTAACATCGCTTATCACATTATTTGCTACAGATATAACCTATGAATTTGAAAACTACATCGCATCTGAATCTAATGATTCTTATATCGATGTTATTGCTGTATTCGAAAAACCACCCGACTATCGAGACCGTTTTGATGAGCTTATGCAAAATTCTGCAACAAATCGCGAAATTATAGCTTTTCTCAAAGAAGAAAGCTCCGATTTGGCAGGAAATTTCAGAGATAGTTACTATGAAAATATAAAATCCGGACAAATCAGAGATATTCGAACTATGTGGCTTAATGCTTCTATAAAGATGGCAGTCCAGAGAAGCTTGCTTGTCGAAATGATAGAAAAAAATGAATTCGCCAGCATATTGCACAATCGGCCATATCAAATGATCGAAGAAAGCCATCAGGCAGAAGAAAGTCTCTGGGATGTGCGTTGGAATATCAGCCTTATTGGCTGCGAGGATGTCTATGAGCTTGGTTTTATGGGCGGTGGAGTTCTTGTCGGCGTTTTCGATACGGGTATCAGATACACACATCAGGATCTTGAAAACAGGATGTGGACAAATCCCGGCGAAATCGAGGGCAATGGCATCGATGATGATGGCAATGGCTATGTCGATGATTACTATGGCTATGACTTTGTCAATTCAGTTGGCGACCCTATGGATGACAATGACTGGACCTGGCATGGAACCCATTGTGCGGGGACAGTATGCGGCGATGGCAGCTATGACACTCAGACAGGCGTGGCTCCCGAAGCATCTGTTATGGCGCTGAAGGTTCTCGATTCCGGCGGTTCCGGGATACCGGCCGATGTCGAAGAAGGAATGGAATATGCCGCCGATATGGGGGTACAGATTTTCAGCCTTTCGATAGGTTGGGAAGAGCCATCGACTACTCTTAGCAATTATTTCCGCGAGATTTTCGAGAACTTGCTGGCAATGGATATTGTTGCTGCGGTGTCCGCTGGTAATGGAAGCGGTGGTGGTGGGCATTATACTCCGCCACTTGATATCAGCGCACCAGCGAATTGTCCTTCGCCATGGTACGGAACGGCTGGCCATTCTGCCGTAATAGCGGTCGGGGCTACCGATTCTGATGATAATATCGCCAGTTTCTCGAGCTACGGCCATGTGGAATGGACAGAGACACCTTATGATGACTACAGCTATCTGATAAAGCCGGATATCTGTGCACCGGGAGTCTCAATTACATCGACATGGGGCTATACCGATGTGTCCTACAATTCCTCGTCTGGTACAAGTATGGCTGCTCCACACATTGCTGGGGCTATGGCATTGCTTCTTTCCAAAGCACCTTATCTTAGCCCGAGGCAATTGGATTCTCTTTTGTGTGCTACAGCACTCGATCTTGGAACATCCGGCCGGGATAATTATTATGGCGCAGGAAGAGTGCAAATCCATGATGCGATAACTGCCGCGCCGGCTCCGCCTTATCCTATCATCAATTATATATCGAAATTAATCGATGACACTTCGGGCGGCGATGGAAATAATATTCTCGACCGAGGAGAATCGCCCAATTTGCTCGTAACTATTAAAAATTCCGGAGCCGAAGTTACCGGCCTGAATGCTACTATTTTCATTAGCGACCCAAATGTAACTGTAATCGATAATTCTGCGAACTATGGTGATATTGGCACCAATGAAGAAGTTATAAATATAGCCGACCCATTTGTAATTAGTTGCGCTCCAGATGCGCCTCTCGGACATAGTTTCGATGTCATAATTAGCTATTCTGGGGATGTTGGCAGCTATAGCGGAGTAGATACTTTTCAGGTTAGCATATCGAATTATCCAAGGCAACATCAAACTCTTACATATGGCTCGGGAATATTCACGATAACCAATTTTGGCTCATATGGTTTTTTCGACCCAACCGCTTCCTCTCCGCTTGGTGATGGTTTCGTTTTCTGGAGCGAAAACTATCTTTATTCATCATATTTCTTTCTGGGGCTTCCCGGCGAGAATGTCATAACTGGTGAAAATGGAACCGAATCAGAATTTCTTCCGATTGGCGAGATTCAGGATACGCCAATATTGTATGGTGACCATGAGCTATATGTGTCATTTGTCGATCCTGTTACATCTTTGATTTTCGATTTTCGCGCAATTGGATGGGATAGCGAGCCGAATGATAATTTTGTGATTCTCAGATATCAGGTCATAAACCCAACCGACTCTTCGATTACATATTATCCCGGCCTTTATACCGATTGGGACTTGCACTATGTTTCCGGTGATGGATGGTATGACCGCGCAGCATATAATCCTACCGAAAGGTGGTGCTATATGTGGGATAATCATTCGACACCGGATTTGCCGAATTATGTCGGCATCGTGGGAGTTACAGAAATGGCTGGCGGTAGCATCGTAAATAATGCCGAATATGTCTATCCAAGCGGCCTTGGATGGACCGATGATGTGAAATTCGATTTTCTCGATGGGAGCCTGAGCTTTTCGACAGCATCTGCCGATAGCGATTGGTCGCTTATCATGACAGCCGGCTCCAAAACAATAGAACCATACGGATTGGACACTATCGCATGGGCAATAGTCGGCGGATACGACCTTTCCGACTTCGAGACGAATGCTATTCAGGCGAGAAGCATGATTACTGTCGTGCTCGGCCAAAATGAACAAGCAGCAAAGCCGGACAGAAGGGAAATGGTTTGCTATCCAAATCCTTTCAATTCCGCCATTTCGATAAGAAAGAGAGCAAAGGCTCATATTAGGATTACAGATTTAGAAGGAAGAGTGATTTATCACGATTCTTCAAAACGCGATAATATCATATTCAAACCCAAAAGAGAAATTTCAAGCGGGGTATATATCGTTCGTTCTGGCAATGAATCCGAAAGAATTCTATATATTAAATGAAATCGAATAATTCATCCTTGATGAAAAATATATATTCAATATCTTTGAAAGAGCTTTATTAACCTGTTTCAATTTATGATATGAATACTGATAAGTTAGCAAAATTATTAGCCGTAAGTTTTATACCGAAGATGAGCAATAGTCTATCCAAACAGCTATTCGAGCGTCTTTCGCAGAAGCCATTCAGCCAATTAGAAAGCGAAATAGAAAACTTTGTGGGAATCTCGGGCCAAAGCAAGAATATCCTGAAGAAGAACATTATGAATCTCGATAGGTTTAAGGCCAAAATCGAGAAACTTCATTCTGATGGAATAGAGCTATATCCATATTATTCCGCAAAGTACCCCAGCGTCTTTATGAATCTTCCTCGATTGGGCGAGTCTGTGCCATTTGTATTTGCGCTTGGTAATTACAGCCTGCTATATGAAACGCTCTATGGCGTAGTCGGCCGCCGTGATGCTACTCAGAAATCCTTGAGCATGGCAAAAAGATTGGCACATTCCTTTTCCCAGAAACACACTGTCACTGTCAGCGGTTTTGCAAGAGGTGTCGATAAGGCGGCACTCGATTCTGCTATGTTTCACAAAGGAAGTGCAATTATGCTTCTTCCCGAAGGCATCTATTCCACTACGAAAAAAATCGAGCCATATAAGAAATACATCGATGACGGCAGATTGCTTTTTCTATCGACAGCTTATCCTTCGGCGCCTTTTAATTCGATACAGGCTAATATTAGGAATTCACAAATTTATGCGCTTTCCGAGAAAATATTTATTCCCGAAACTGGAAGTAGCGGCGGAACATGGAATGGCGCAATCGAGGGACTTCGCAAAGGTGCCGATATCTACGTCCGTATGCCGGAGGGCAAAGAAAGAAATGCCAATAGAGATTTGATATTCATGGGAGCAACTCCGGTCGATAAATATGGCAATGTAGTAGCTGATACTATTAGCCAGACTTTCTTCCATAGCCTGTTTGAAATCATTGAAGCGAATCCCACATCGGCAGATGAAATCAAAAAAAGGCTGAAACTAAAACTTAGCCCGAATATTATCCGCAAAAAAATCGAAGGGCATCCCGAAATACGGATTGTTAAGAAAAAGGGCAAAAAAATGTATTTTATCGATAATTCACTTTTCTCCTCTAAAGCCGGATATTAAAATATATAATGCATACTATATCTAATGCAACAGTTTTACTAATATTTCTATAATCTATAGTCCCATTCATTCAATAAGCTATCTTTTCAATAATGCTTTTGGTGGTGTCCTCGACTACGTTCGGATACCGGTCAATTTGTTCGGCCAATGCTGCCTTAAG
>JBKHBT010000064.1:0-19389 GCA_046542255.1 Candidatus Zixiibacteriota bacterium
TTGTATCCAAAGAATGCGAATTCGGTATAATTGCCTTCGACTTCTAACGCTTTATTAGAAATTATGTATTGGTTTCTTTGCATTCATACTCCTCACACTGTTTGTTAATGTAATCACAAACTTGCGAAAGTCAATCTTTATTAATCTTATCGGCCTTTTTATCAAAATTTTTATTATAGTAACGATTCTGCGGTATGACATCTTTAGCAGGAATCGGGCCGCATTGCCTTAGAACCGATTTTATACATTCATCGCCTGAGAATTTATCATGAGATTTTCGATTGTAATCTTCGAGATAGTGGTCATACTTGCCCAAATTGATATTAATAATATGCCAAAGCCTATTTTTATCGAAAATCCTATCATGTGTTATCGAATGGATTATATCATAATATTCTGCAAGTTGCGGATCCATGATGTGATTTTCTTTTTGGGCTATTGTTTGAAGATAACCTTCAGGAATGCTGCGATAGAAATGGCCTGGTTTCCAGCTTTGCAGATTGGATGTATTGCATGAATGCAGCTTGGATAAAAACGGATCAGCAAGAGCCAAAAAATCTATAATATATTTATCCGGCCCGGCAGCAAATGCGAAATAGCCAATTGCTTCCTCTCCACCCTGAGCGCCACCGAGATGGACATCGATATTGCTCTGCCGGAATTCTTCGCCATAGGCAAACCAATCATTATCCGGCAAATCAGTCGATGGAAAATGCTTGAAAAAGCCCATATTCTGATATTCTTGCACATGATAGCGAACATCGAGATATCTCGGCGCAAGATTCGAAAACCGCCCCCAATAAAGCGGCGTGGATGATTTAATGGACGAAATCGGATAGAGAATCAAAAAAGCAATAAAAAGATAGCTGCCTATTTTGATTAGCTTTTCGGATTGAATATTTTTTATCAATAAAAAGAGCATCACAAAAAGCGGAATTGCAAAGAATCTACCCGCCATATGAGATGCCGAAGCGGCAGAATAGATGATAAAAGCAAGCTTGAGAAAAATGCCCATAAATACAATATACTGCGCATGGTTCTTTCTTTTGAATATATGGTAAATCGAAAATAGCAATATTCCAAATCCGGCGATATCGAGTATCATAAAGGCAAGGTAATATTGGCCACCGCGAATGATTTTATCAATCAGAGGGATGGCTGTATTGAGTGCTTTGGCATAGGCAGTATTCGGGAATGGAAATCCAAAATATAATAATGAGAATAATTCCCATAAAATCGCCGGCAAAATTCCTAAAATCACCGGAATAAGTAATGAAAACCGATAGGTTTTGAAGTTTCTTGCCAATATATATAGTAATGCAGGAAAAAAAAACAAAACAGAATCAAATCGATTAATAAAGGCCAATGCTGCTATTAAAAATAAAGCAAAAATGTCGATTTTTCGATACTCTCTATCACTATTTTCGATTTCGAGAAATTTGATAATAAAAAGCGTAATAAGAAAGATCCCGAGCGATATAGCCATGCCAGAAGCGATAAAATCCATTATAGACTTACAGGATAGAATAGCCAAAAGAAATAGTGATAGCTTAGGCAGCGGAAGTTCTGCTTTCCGATAATAGATAAAAACCAAAATCAGAGTCGCTATAAGAAAAGCCAGCGATAGGAAAATCGATGTATAGTAGAAATCGCCGGTTAACGAGTAGAAAAAGCTCATGATAAACATCCATAGTGGATGCGTGAATGTCTGAACGCGCTCGCCAGCATTCCAGACAAGTCCCCGTCCTTCAACGAAATGTTCGACCGTGCGGAATGTGATATAGGCATCATCCAGAACAAGGGCATTTGCAAAAAAGCTATATAGAAAAATAATTGCCAAAACCGCAAAAATGATTTTTTGTTTGAAGCCTGTCATGTCAATTCCATTTCTGGCAAGATTACTTATCGACAGGCAATATAGGATTTTGGCAGGATTTTGGCAATTGTTTTGTATTATTACACTCTTTGCAAAATATTAATTTAAAAATTATTTTGCATTAGGCCAAAATTATTATCAATCTCTTTGTTCTAATTTTGAATATTTTGTTTTTAAGGGATAAGAATAAGGAGTAATCATGAAGTGTTTTTCATTTTGCTATTATTTGTGGCTTTTGCTTATGCTCAGATCCCACAGACCTTTAGCTATCAGGGTAAATTGACAGACACTGATAGTATTGGTAGAATTTCGACTTTGAGATTTTATCGATTTTAAAAAAAAGATATTAAGATAAATCACAAAATATTTCAAAAAAAAAATTTCCAATTGATTTATATATGCTAAACTGTATATTTATGTGATAATGGCGGATTTTAGTCCGCAATTATACATAGGCGACTATTTAGTTAGTTAGTAAAATAGAATATAAAACATCAACAAGGAGGACATTGGTGATGATTCGAAACTTCAAGGTTTTCGGTCCATCCAGGCAAGTTCTTAAGAATTCAGCTTTGTTTCTTGTCTTTTTAATGATCGCTGGTTTTGCTTTCGGGCAGGAAGTCGATCCAGCAAATACCGATATCGGCGCAGAATCATATGCTGCCGAAACCGGTGATTCAATAGTAATTTTTTGCATACTCCGCGATGATCTCGGAACACCTATTGCCGGACGCGATGTTGTATTCCATAGCGATAGGCCTGAAGATATCATAGTCGATGATGTTGTTACAAGTGATTCTACAGGATATGCCCAGACATTGATAACTACCGATGTCGAAGGTGAATCTATTATTAGTGCTGAAAGTGGCCCAATTGGCTTTGGCCCGGCAGATAGCGCAATCTTATGGACTGAGCCACCACCACCAGATCCAGTAATCGGCCCTGATGAATGCGAAATCGGCGCAGATACTTATTCTGCAACTGTTGGCGATTTAGTAACTATCTATGCAATAGTCAGAGATACAGAAGGCGCACCGATGGAAGATGTAAGCGTGGCATTTACTTCTGACCGTGATGAAGATATCATTGACACTTCACCGGTTACAACTGACGCAGACGGCCGTGCAGAAGCTACATTGTCAACAACCATAGAAGGTTTATCCAATATCTCGATAGCCGCAGATACTTTCACGCTTGGTGCAATAGACCCAATCTCATGGGCGATGCCGATTGTTACACGCTATCTCGCAAATTATTGGAATGCTTCTGGCGATAGCGCCTGCATGTTCAATGTGACTATTTCAAATGGTAGTTCTTCGATGGATTATATCAGCGTTTCCGATCTCGACCTTGAACTGGATGAGCATACCGAATATGCCATTTCCTATATGCCAGATTCTCTGACAACTATCACAAATAGACATAAACTCCATATCGAGCATGGAACTACACGCCAACTCGACTATTACGGCCTCAATCCAATGGACATGATGCCAAGAGAAATGGCTTATACATTCTTCAAAGGCCACGATTGCGAAATGGACCTTGTATCTGAATATGATGAAGGTACATTGCATATCGAAGGCGGAGTCGATAGAGATGCTGCTTTTGTTATCGACCAGGATCTCACCGAAGGCTTTAACTATGCAATTACCGATATCGTCTGTGGTGCACCGGATATGATTCATGAATATATCTCATGGGGCACATATTATGATGGTATTCATCAGGGAATCTGGGCCGATGTCCAGATGAAAGACCTGGAATTCTTCGATGTAACATTCTCCGCAATCCCGACATTCGCAAATCCTGTTGGTATTAAGAATGCCTTTGTAGAAGAGTTCAGGCCATTCGACTTTGGATTCAACTTCCCATGTCAGCTCAAAGAAGCTACTGGCGAAGTTCACGAATCTGCATATATCTTCCCACAACATGCTGTACGCGAAGGATATTATAGATTAGAGACAATGATGGATGTCGATGGTTATGCCGATATCGCTCTTCCAATACATGTTTCAGAAGAGAATCCAGTCATATTAGACCTCTATCCAGTAAATCATTCCGCTCTGGTGCCTTATCATGCCATGAAGATCGCCGAACCATTCCAAAATGTCGGCGTTGTTACAGAGCAGGTGCACGATGAAGAAGATATGTATATTAGTATCGATGTCATCTCAGCACATGACCTGGATTGGTGGTTTGTAGTAGTTCTTCCGAATGAATACACGGTCGAATCCATGATTGGTACCGATGCGATGGATATCGCAGTAGAGCTTTACGATTTCAATGATTATGCTATTACTGAACTGGAGACACATCGCGTAGTCGCAATACGTGTCGAGCCTGGTATGGAAAACATTCAGATAGACTATAGAAGCGCAAGCGCTCGCGAATGGGATATGAATATCGGCTGGAATATGGTTTCTTATCCATTCACCGACAGGCCAGCAGCCGATGAAATCTTTACATTGTCTCCATTCGACCCATTTGTATATGACTCTGATGAGGGCATGTATGTCGAAGCTGAAAATCTCGAGCCTGGCAAAGGCTATTTTGTTTATTATCGAGATGAAGAGGTCTTAGAGCCTGAGCTTTCTATGGGAATCGATGAATTCACTATCGTTCTCGAGCCTGGCTGGAACCTTATCGGCGGCCCGGACGCTTTCTTCCCTGCACGTTATATTACAATGCATCCAGAGGTTATATCACCGATTTATGCTTTCAATACCGAAACTGGCATATACTATGAGCCAACAACAATCGAATTCGGAAAAGCATATTGGGTACTGGTAACAGAGAGACTCGAAATCGAATTACCTTACTAATAGATAGCTTATCCTGTTATTTGAGCGCTCTCGCAAGAGGGCGCTTTTTTTTTCATATCCTTCAATTAATTAACGATTAAGATTTATTGAATTTGGTGATTGAGCTTGACTTAAAAAATTAAGCAGATATCTTGCCTGTTCTCGATTAGGCTGGTTAAATTTCCCAGCCGAAGTGGCTGCATAAAAATATAGTAAACGACAGCCTGAAAAACAGACAATGCGCTGATCCGCATTGTCATACTTTTCAGGCTAAAACATCAGTAAAGCCTTTTGCTATATATATTATGTATTATTTGTGTAATATATATGGTTTTAAAAGAGGAGGTGAAAATGAAATTCCCGAAACCTTTGCAATTATTACTTATAACCTTTGGTTCGATTATGATGGCGATATCCCTTGCACTATTTCTCATCCCGGCAAAAATAACTGCCGGCGGCGTCTCTGGTATTGCTACTATTTTGTATCATCTTGCTAATTTTCCGGCTGGTATTGTTATGCTTGGTCTAAACATTCCGCTATTTCTAATCGGCCTTCGATTTCTCGGCAAAAACTATGGCATCAGGACAGTTATAGGAATTATTCTTTCTTCTATTTTCACCGATTTGCTTGCCGAGACTTTCAAGATTCCGCCAGTAACTCAGGAACCCCTATTGGCGGCAATATTCGGGGGCATGATTCTTGGTATCGGACTGGGAATGATATTTCGAGCCGGTGGTTCGACCGGAGGATCCGACATTCTCGGGGGAATTATTACCAAATACAGCAATATGAGTCTTGGCCAGTCGATTATGTTTATCGATGTTTTTATTATCGCTGCCACTGGTTTTGCTTTTACAAATGCCAATCTCGCACTTTATGGTATCATATCACTTGGAATCTCAGCATATGCGATAGATAGGGTTATCGAAGGGTTTTCCTATGCAAGGGTAATCAATATTATTACCGATCATCCGAATGAAATTGCCCAAAAAGTGATAGAGAAAATGAATAGAAGCGCTACAATCACAAAAGCAGAGGGCGCATTTACCGGTAACGATAAATATCATGTCAAGGTAGTGCTTTCCAAAAAGGAATTGCCCAGGATAAAAAGCATTATTCTCGATACCGATGAAGATGCCTTTTCCTATGTTTCCGATGTCTTTGCTGTTATGGGCAAAGGATTCAAGTCGCGCGGTATTGCTTTTTAATAAAAAATCAAAATTTTCTCGATATTTTTATTTTTAACTTGAATTTTATTCAATTGAGAATATAATGAAAATGAATAATGTTCTGATGTCAGAATGTAAAAAGTAAAAAAGATTTATATTTGCCTAAAAAGTTCCGATGTAGTTTTCAACAGGTTTGAATGGTATTTCTCTTTTAAAGCCAAATATATATTAATAAATATAATATATATAACAAAAGGCTTCACTGATGTTTTAACCTGAGAGGTATGACAATGCGGAACAGCGCATTGTCTGAAGTAGTAATCTAAATAAGTTGAATCTTGAAAAGAAAAGTTCAAAGGAGGACAAAATGCTTTTGGGCGAAATTCTGGTAAAAGAAGGATATTGCGATCAGGCGGACATAATTCTGGCTCTTAATGACCAGCAGGCCGGCGATGATCGAAAATTAGGCGAGATATTGGTCAGCAGCCATATTATTTCTTATCTGGATTTGGTGATTGCTCTTTCTATGCAAGATGAGATTCGGGAAAAGCAAATTATCGCTGCATAGATTCACCTCTTTTTGGGCGCTATTATCTTGCATAATTATTATCGAGTGTAATCTAATACATCCTAATTATGAGTGATGCATCATTGCAATACTTTCAAGATGCCAATATATTTATTGCAATTTGCAATGGATATGCTATTTGTTTTTCAAATCAATACTTATTTTCTTTCCACTAAACTCTTATTATACAGTGAATTGCAGGATTTTACTAAGTTTTGGCACCAAAATTGCCGACTAGAATATTGAATCGATGCTTAAAAGAGGTATTAAATGAATAAACGAGGTTTTACATTAATCGAGCTGATGATTGTCGTGGTGATTATTGGTTTACTTGCTGCTCTTGCAATCCCTAGATTTCAGAGTTCTGTTACAAAGACAAAAGTCGTCGAAGCCAAACAGGTGCTAAAACAGATTTACCAGGCTTCTAATTCGTATTATGAAGCACATGGCCAGTACCCAGCGCTTCACACTTTCAATGATGCCAGCAATAAAGAGACAGCCAGTGATTGGGATCCAATACCCGATTTGGTAGTCCATGCCCCAAGCGGCCAACCCCGGTTTTCCTATGAAGTAACAATCGGCGGCACAGATGGATTTGAAATTACGGCTGACCCCACAAATTCATGGGATGCAAATTTGCATAAAATAAGTCCCATGAAAATCGATGATGGTGGGAATATTACTGGTGGACTTGATTAGCTTAGAGGCCTTCAAAAACAGACATGTCCAGGATTTCGAGAGTTTTGCCTTCATAGAGGATTAAATTTTTCTTTTTAAGCCTACCAAGTAATCTGGAAAAAGTCGCTGGAATTGTACCGATTGCATTTGCCATGTTTTTCCTGGATATATCGATATAATATTTCTCTTTCACTCCATAATTACGCATTAGATAGATAAAAAATCGTTCCTGAATCTCATAAGTTGTCAGAAATTCGATCCTTTCTGCCATGAAGCGGAGCTTTTTTAGCAACATCATAGCAAATTCCTTACAGAATTGCTTGCTTTCGAATAGCCTCTGGAAATCCTGTTTCCTTATCTCCAAAACCAATGAGTCCACAACTGCATCGGCACTGACAGGATATCTATTATCATCGAATATTATAGTTTCGGCGAAAACATTGTCTTGCTGAAGTATCCTTAATGTAGTTTCATTACCTTCATGATTTGTCTTATAGAGCCTTACCTTACCGCCGATTAAAATAAAAAACTTCGCACCCCTAAGCCCTTGCATACAAATATTTTGGGATTTACTGTATGAAGTGAGCCGGCTAAAGGCTATAATTTGCTCGAGTATCTCATCTGAAAGGCCGCTTAGAAGCTCGATTTTGCGCAATATTTCTGGAGTAAGTATCATCAGATTACCCATTTGTTTTGCTTATGATCCTTTCAAAAAGCATAATAGATGGCACAATTATATCATCAGGGAAATCATAATCTGGATTGTGCAGCTTTGCATGATCGATTCCGCTTCCTATTCCGAAAAATACTCCAGGATAATGATCTGTGAAATATCCGAAATCCTCCGACCATCGGAAAGGTTTCTGGGGTTCTATAATATCGAGCTCGAGTTCTCTCGCAGAATCAAGAAGATTATTAACACAGTCTTTGTCATTGATGGTAGCCGGGAAAATCTCCGTCCATTCTGTTTCTATCTTCAGATTATGCTTTTTGGCTATTTCTATTGTTTTTTCTTTTGTTGCCCTTGCAAGCTCTTTCATATCCTTATTTGTATAGGAACGAAGAGTTGCCATAATTTCTGCATATCCCGGCGATGTTCCGAAAGCGATTTCGCCTATTCTGGCGTGAATGATAGTTGTTAGAATGAAATCTTCGAGTGTATCTTCGAGTGTACCAGGCAAATTATCTATCATTTTAATCGCATCTGCGACTGCGATGGCAGGGCTAATGCCCTTTTCGGGTTCTCCTGCATGAGATGTCTTGCCAAAAAGCCTTGCTATAAATCCCCTGGATGCCGCAGCAAATGTATCATAGCGGCTAATCACAGATCCTTCTGGAAATCCGGGAAGATTATGCAATGCAAAAACCATATCCGGCTCGATCTCTTTGAATTTAGAATCTTCGATTACGTCTCTTGCGCCCTCGCCGACCTCTTCGGCTGGCTGAAATAGCAGAATTATCCTTCCCCTTTTCAGCTTGCCAAAAGAAAGTATCCTTGCAAGGCCAGCCATTATAGCCATATGGCCATCATGGCCGCACATATGCGAAATTCCGGGTTTTCTGCTATGATAGTCGAAGCGGTTGATTTCTTTGATTGGCAATGCATCGATGTCGGTGCGAAGAAGAACAGATGGCCCGACATTATCACCTTCGAAAACCAGAGCAAATCCGAAACCACCGAGTTTTCTAATTATGCGGTCTGGATTTCTTAGGCCAACAAAATCGATTACATGATTGAAAGTGTTTTTCTCTTTTCTGGATAATTCTGGATTTTGATGCAAAAAATGACGAAATTCAATCAATTCATCGAGTAAATTGTTATCTATAGGCATAATTTCCTTCCGAATTAGTTCAGATAATAAATTACGCCGCAAATAAAAAAAATCAATGATTTTTTGTAATTATCATTATTGCTTTTGAGCTAAGTTATAGTATTTTTTAATATAAAAAGAATGATTGACATATCAATTTTATTTATGTAAATTTACCCTATAAATATGAAAACGATTAAACATGGAGGAAAGATGAAAAGAGCGATTTTAATTACAATGCTACTTTTATTGGTAACTGCAAGTTTTGCAGAAAATACAAAACCAGGCGGCGCCAGCATACAATTTGGCTACCTGGTTTCTGACAATGACGCTGCTATACAGACTGCCAAAGCAATGGGCCTGGAAACCGAAAGTACAAATCAGCTTCATCTGGATATCAATGGCTGGAGCGTATTGAACAGATATATGCGCCTGGGCGGAGTGCTTTCTGGCGGTTGGTTCGATGCTAAAGGTGAGCCTGATGAGGACATATTCGATTCCGATGAATCCGGCGTAGGATTCGGAAATGTTAGCATTGCACTGCTGCCCGAAATCCACATGACTTTTGGCCCTGCAAATATCAGCGGTGGCCTAAGCGTGGGTGGTGGTTCGATTATTACTTCTGTCAATGATTGGAATGGCGATAATGATGGTGATATGTTCTTCTACGGTTTCACAAGGCCACAGGTTTCTGCTGGTTATGACCTTGGCCCGGTTGGCGTTAGGGCAACGATTGGCTATCATCTTCCATTTACGGGAGATAAAGGCGAATTCTGGTTTATTCCCGAGGGTGGCGATAGCACCGAAAAGCAGACTTATGAATTCGAGACCACCGATTTAGGCGGGCCATTCTTTGAAATCGGCCTATTCTTTGGTGAGCTGGGAATTAGAGACTAAATATTTTGCAAAATAGAATTTAAAAGCGCTGCTTCTTGGTGGCGCTTTTTTTTTATACCTCGATTACCTTGCCTACGCCGCCTTCTACGTAACTATTTGGATATCTGGCTTTTATCTCGTCTTTGAATTTTGTGCAATGTGTAGCACAAATAAGATCGAGTCCTTTCAGCTTTTCTGGCTTTGTACCGTGAAGGCCGCCGATAATTCCGTGAACAGGGCCATATGTTTCGGCTATTTCCAGACAATGCGCTGTTCCGCATTGTCTGGCGCGCTTATGCCAAGAGAATTTGAAATGGGCAATATCTATCTCCATCCCGAACAGGTGCTTTTTGCGCTGACTACTGTGGCAAGATTGACTGCGCAGATTCCACTTTCTTTTATTTCTGAGCGAAGAAGTAAATCTTTAGGCGAAGTTTTCTATTATGTAAGGCGTTTTCCCAAGGTATATTTGGCAAGATTTGCATGGTGGCGATATCGCTAAAGGGCTTTTCAGTTTTTATACTTGGAAATAGCAGAAATTATCATAAATTATTGCTATGAAGATGAAACATCAAAAATGGCTCAAATTATCCGGCATAATTATAATAGGGAATATTGCGGCTGTATCCGGTATTCTTTCTTTTATAGGTGTTAAGGCATTTGAGAATCCATTTTATCTAGCTCTATGGATGATATTGGCCGGGCTTTGTATCGCAACTGCTGTTCTTTTCAAAAAGGCGCGTTATATTCATATATTATTTGCGATTTTGATTTTGGTACTGGCTGCCGAACGCGGTTTCAATTCATTCGAATTTATCAAGGTAAATATGGGCGAAACAACAAAATCAAAGATACTCGATTGTAATATTCAATTAGACAGCTTCAAGAAGCCCAGCCCGATGGATAAAAATTACCGCAGCAATTTCACCATAATAGCACCGAATGGTGAAGAATATAGCAAAACAGCATCGGTTAATCATCCTGCATATTTCGCCGGAATAGGGATTTATCAATATGCGTATAATACCGGCTATACTGTCGAGAATGTCTATCTTATCAGGACAAATCGATTTGTATATCCCTTGTTCGCTATTGGAATATTGCTCTCATTTGCATTTTTTGTCTATTATATCTTCAAGAGAAGGCGTGGTGAAGATGTTACTGGATAAAGCGATAGTGATACTTGCTGCCCTTTCTGCATTGGGCGTTATCGTAATGAAGAAGCGTTTCTTTGCTTTGCTGGCCGCTCTTTTTGTATTCAGCGCATTATTTTTGCGTTCTGCCGAGGCTTTGCGGCCATTTGGAATTGGAATGCTCGAGAGTATTCTGGTTTTCGCACTCGCACTTTTCATAAGAGCCTACATTTCGGATATCGACCATTTTGCTGGTAAGATGACCTTGCTATTCGGCGGCGGATTATGTGCGCTTATGGCATGGATGACTAATGATTTTTACTATCTGAAGCCGATTATGCCGGCGCTACGGAGTCCTTTGTTTTATTTGCATATACCGCTATTTTTTGCTGGCTATGCCTGCCTTAGCTATCAGACAGCACGGGCGATAAAGGGCAAAACTCCGAGATTGGGCATGGCTGTTTCATTCATATTTGCTGGAATTATCACTGGCGGCATCTGGGCGCATTATGCCTGGGGCTTTGCATGGAGCTGGGACCCGAAAGAAACATGGTCGCTTATTACTATGCTGATTCTTATCATGGCAGAGCATATCGATAATCCTAAATGGAAGAGAATATTTACAATTATTGCTTTTTTGGCGATGCTGTTTACATTTATTGGTATAGCATTCTTTTTCACCGGGCTTCATTCCTATCAATCACCGGGTTAGAGAATATGCTGCTGAGTATTATTATCCATGTAGGGTAATACTTCAGTGAAGCCTTTTTGGTGTATATTTTACTTTATATATATGGCTTTAAAATAGGATAAAGCTATGATTGGATTGGGTTAGTTTAGCCGCCAAGGCTGGTTTTGGAGTATTATGCATTATATCAATAAGGCATTACAAAAGAAGAGATAATAAATATGCTTTGATTTCGATGATATTTGCTTTATTTTATGGAAAATAATGAGATAAAGGAGATAATATGAAGAAAAATAAAAAGAAGACAAAATCCCAAAAACAAAGTACTAAATCCCAGAAGTCGCAAACTTTTTTCGATAGGCTGCCATCATGGGCCATCGCACTTGGTTTTTTATTTATTATTTGGGTAGTATTATTTAGCAAATTCATCTTTTCCGGCGATATGCTGATGGGCACGGATATGATGCAAAATGGCTATTTCGACAGAAACTTTTTGGCCAATAGCCTAAAGGACGGCTTCTTCCCGCTCTGGGAACCATATCTTCATGGCGGAATGCCATTTATCGAGGCGATGCATGGAGTTGTGTTCTATCCGACTACCATTTTGAACCTGATACTTCCAGTTCACTATGCTCTCGGGCTTTCTATGATTTTGCATGTGCTTCTGGCTGGCCTTTTTACATTCTTATTTTTGAAGAGAATTGGAATTCCTCGTATGGTGGCATTTATCGGCGGGCTTTCATATATGCTGGCGCCATTTTTTGTCAGCTATATCTATGGCGGCCATGATGGCAAGATGTTTGTGATTTCGCTTTTCCCATTGGCGATGTATGCTCTGGAGGTAGCGCTCAGGCGCAAGAAATTGCATTATTATCTACTTTTCGGCCTTGTCTATTTCTTCATGGTTATATCGCCGCATATGCAATTGGCATATTTTTCTTCATGGCTTTTGGGAGCTTATTTTGTATTTCATCATATTCGCCAGCTTGTCAAAAAGCGTGAGAAAATTGGCCAGGCGCTATTGCAGACTGGTGCATTTTTCCTGGGCGTATTGCTACTTCTTGCAGTCGCTGCGCCACAGATTTTGCCTCCGACCAAATATCTTGGGGAATATTCCCAGCGTAAGCAGCATGAGGAAAGCGGATATGAATACTCGACATCATGGTCGCTTCATCCCGGCGAGATGGCATCGCTATTAAATCACGATTTCGTGGGCCAGAGCGTAAAAGAAAATACATATTGGAGCAAGAATCCTTTCAAACTAAATAGCGACTATGCCGGGCTTTTGCCGATTATTATCGGGATATTTGCTCTTATCTTTTCGACCCGGCCCAGAAAATGGCTTTTCTTTGGAAGTGCTGTATTTACCGGTATTTTTGCACTTGGAGGAAATACGCCATTTTTCAGAATTTTCTATCATCT
The DNA here is from genome assembly GCA_046542255.1 of Candidatus Zixiibacteriota bacterium. Taxonomy (GTDB): domain Bacteria; phylum UBP14; class UBA6098; order JBKHBT01; family JBKHBT01; genus JBKHBT01. Next base: position 13,027 of record JBKHBT010000064.1, read on the forward strand.
AATTCCACAGGTTAAGAAATTCCGTGCACCATCGATGATTATTTTCTTATTTGGCTTTTCGATGATCGTCCTTATGGCTTATGGCCTCGAAGCGATCGCTGATAAAAAGCTTCGTGAGAAAATCAGCAAGAAGAAATTCAATATGTATATATTAATTGCTGCCGGAATTGTGCTTCTGGGAGCTATTATTACTTCGGCGGGCGGAATTAGTTTGATTAAGTTCTTCAATCCTTCGCTATCTGGCACCCAGATGCAGGCGGCAAACCGCGCGGTGGAGAATTTTACTCAAACCGCATGGCTTAATCTATTTTTAATTTATATCGCTCTTGGGATTATGTGGCTATGGTTCAATCGCAAGATGAAGGCTGGATTTGCAGTGGCGATTTTCTCATTGATTATTGTTTTAGACCTCTGGCGAGTAAATAAGGACTATATTCAGGTAATCGAGCCGGAACCATTATACTCCAAAAAGCAGGTGGTCGATTATCTTCTCGAGCAAAAAGAGAAGGAAGGGCCATTCCGCGTATTCATTATGCCTAAGACTTTTGGCCAGATTGAAGATACTTATCTGGCAAATTATGGCCTCGAAGAGGTTACATTCACAGCATTGCATGGTAATCAATTGATCTGGTATGATAAATTCGTAGGCCGTTTGCAGTCGCAGCAAGGCAAGCAACCTAATCTATTTTATCCGGTATTCTGGGATATTTTGAATGTTCGATATCTCGTTACAAAGAGCCAACTTTATGAACAGTGGATGAGCCATCTGGAGGCGGTTGGCATGATCGGTAACATCGCTGTTTACAAGAATCCAAATGCATTGCCGAGGGCTACCGTATTCGAGAATTATGAAATAACCGATGATCGCCAAAAAATAATCGATGGCCTGAGAATGGACGCGCTTAACCCTTACAAGACCGTCTATCTGGAAGAAGACCCGGGAATCCAGCTTCTGGATAAACCCGACTCGCTTCTTAGAACCTATCCTGCCGAGGTCAAAGGTTTGGAATCATTTAATGAATTCACCGTAGAAGCCAATGCACCAGATGGTGGAATCCTATTTTTGTCCGAAAACTATTATCCCGATTGGAAATGCTATAGTGATGGCAAAGAGCTTCCGATTATGCGCGCAAATTATTCTTTCCGCGCAGTGCCACTCGAGCCAGGCCAGCACACGCTCGAATTCCGCTATGAAAGCCCGATTATCAAAAAGAGCTTTATGCTGTCTCTGATTGCGATTATCCTGACGATTGGGCTATTTGTGGTCAGCATGATTGTCTCGAAGAAGGGTGATAAGTAAAGATATTGCGCCCATAAATCATAAAGCGGCTTGATAATTTCAACAAAACACAATTTGAATTAAGCTCTATCAACCATACCGAATCGCATCAATAGGCTTTAGCCTGGCAGCATAAGATGCTGGATAAATTGCGGAAACCATTGAAATGCCAAATGATGCAATTACTATGAAAAACACATCCCAGAATTGTACCTTCATGGGAAGCTGGCTAATGGTATAAAGTTCGGCCGGTAGTGAAATTACTCCATAGTTCTGCTGAATTATGCAAAGAGCAATCCCAACAACGGTACCGAGAACTGTCCCGATGATACCGACATAGGCGCCCTGAAGAATAAAAATCTTGCGTATTCTCTTTTGGCCTATTCCAAGAGCACGCAGGACACCGATTTCTGTTGTCCTTTCCAGGACTACCATTATCAAAGTGCTGGCAATATTGAAAGCTGCGACGGCTATTATAAGAGATAGCACCAGCGTAAGCCCCCATTTTTCGAGAGTCATCCAGCTATACAGGTTCTTATTCATCTGTGCCCAGGATTTGAAATAATATGGAAATCCAATTCTCTCCTCGAGAACAGCTGCGACTTTGTCAGCATCATAGAAATTATCGATTTTAATTTGAAGGCCGGAGATATTGGTTCCCATATCGAAAAAATCCTGTGCAACATCCATCGGAATATAGGCGAGCGTGGCATCGTAGTCATAGAGGCCGGTTTCGAAGATTGCCGAAACCTGAAATCTCTTTGGTTTCGGCCTCATGCCGCCGAATGCGCCTTTTTTGCCCGCAAGTGTGTACATTATAATCGTATCGCCCGGCAAAACCTGAAGATTGCTGGCAAGGCCTGTTCCCAGGGTTATCGGGGGTAGGATATCTGGCGGGTTCTTCTCAAGCTCCAGCACTTTTCTGCTGGGATCCATATCTTGCGGATATTTGCTGGCATCTTTTTCGATGCTTTCTCTTTTGCGGAAATCGGTCTGTTTATAATAGCCCTTTTCCCATCTGTCGGAGAAAAACATTCCGCTGGTAACCTTATCTATGACATCGCTGGCCTTTTTTTCATAAGATGGCATAATCCCGCGCACTACTATGCCATAGGTCTTATCACGGCTGGAAATAACCGTTTGATTATAGACAAATGGCGCCACAGCCTCGATATCTTTATGGCTTTCTTCGACTCGTTTCATCACTTCTTTGGTTTTGGAAAGCCCATCTTTTTCGAAGCTATACATTGTGATATGTGCATTTGTGCTAATCATTCTGCCACGAATGACATCTTTTAGGCCGTTCATCATCGATAGCGAGACAATAAGCGCCATCACTCCCAGAAAAATGCTTCCTATCGAAAAGAATGTAACCAGCTTCACAAAACCGCTACGCGGCCTTTTTGAAAAGAGATAGCGTCTTGCAATCCATAGCTCAAAGCGGGATTTCTTTTTTTTATCCGGCATCTATTCCTTTTTTGCCTCTTCTTCGGCTTCAGCTTCGGCTTCTAATTTTGGCCTTGTAAGAGGGAATAGCAGGATATCGCGAAGAGAATAGGTATCGGTGAAAATCATCGTAATTCTATCGATGCCGAATCCGATGCCGCCTGTTGGTGGCATTCCGTGTTCCATTGCTTCGAGGAAGTCCTCATCGAGTACCTGTGCTTCCGGGTCGCCTTTTGCGCGATAGCTCATCTGCTCTTCGAAACGTTGCCTCTGGTCGATTGGGTCATTCAGCTCTGTAAATGCATTAGCGATCTCCATGCCAAACCAGAAAAGCTCGAATCTCTCGACAATTGCTTCGTCATCCGGCTTACGCTTGGCAAGCGGCGATAAAATGACAGGATAGTCCATCACAAAAGTAGGATCGATAAGATTTGGCTCGACAAACTCCGAGAAGACCTCATCAAGAAGCTGGCCGCGATTGGCATCGGGAGCCATATCGACATTTTTAGACTTCAGATGCGAACGAAGTTCATCATCGGTGGCATATCTTGCATCGATTCCAGCATATTCATCGATCGATTCGAAGAAGCCAATTCTCTTGAATGGAGCCTTCAATGTAGATTCAATTTCATTATATTGGACTTTATTGCCCATATCGAGATATTCTGCAATCGCGTTTAGAAGATTTTCTGCCAGTTCCATCATTCCATGATAGTCGGAATATGCTTCATAAAGCTCCAGCATGGTAAATTCGGGGTTATGGAAACGGTCTATGCCTTCATTTCGGAATATCTTGCCGATTTCATATACCTTCTCGAGACCGCCAATAATAAGTCTTTTAAGATATAGCTCGATAGCGATTCGCATATATAGCTTCATCTCCATCGTATTATGATGAGTAGTAAAAGGCCTAGCAGATGCACCGCCATAGAGAGGCTGCAGTACAGGTGTTTCGACTTCTATGAAGCCTTTTTCATCGAGATGCCGGCGAATTGCCGATATGATTCTGCTTCTTGTTTCGAAGCGGCTTTTGACATCGGGGTCCATGATAGTATCGAGATAACGATATCTGACTTTTAGGTCTTCGTCCTGAAGGCCATGCCATTTTTCCGGAAGCGGCATAATCGACTTGGAAATCAGAGTAAAGTCTTTAACGCCGACTGTTTGCTCGCCGGTTCTTGTGGTGAAAAGAACGCCGGTTATATTGAGGAAATCGCCAATATCGATCATCTTTAGCAGCTTGTATTTATCGGCACCGACTATATTTTTTCGGAAATATAGCTGGATTTTCCCGGTTCTGTCCTGAATATGTGCGAAAGAACTGCCTCCATGAGAGCGAAATGCCACCATTCTCCCTGCAATTTGGACTGGTTCTTCACTTTCTGCGAATTTTTCAAATTTCTCAAATAATTCTGCGATATCATAGTCTGCGAAACTACGAGTTGGATAAGGGTCTATGCCCTGTTCTCGAAGCTTCACAAGCTTTTCGATTCGAATATCTCTTTCGGGTGGTTTCGACATTGTATTTCCTTTCGATATTTAACATCTTCATACCAAGTTTTAATAAATTGCCATAAACTGTAGTAATAGTTTAGACAATAATTTCAAAATATACAACTTTTTTGTTTTTTTTGCAAGATATACAATACTCTTATGGAGTTGACTGTCAGCATTAAAAGGGCAATTAATCTTATTTTTCGTTTTGGACAGGTTCTTGTTGCATTATTAGGTTTTCTCTGTTAAACGCATACATATATATGATGTTTTAGCCGGAGAACTATGACAATTGGGAACATCACATTGTCTTATCGAACTGAATTTTTTCTTTTTTGCAAAGTCGCATAATTGTGTCTTTTCCCATAATTAAAGCAACGGGTAACCCACCGGGAGGTTGCAACCATTGTCCACTTAGCATCAGGTTTTTTAGTCCTTTGATTTTTCCTGTATGGGCCAGTGATTTCCCCGACAAGGTCGGCCAGAAAGCCATAAATGCTCCACGATAAGCATTGCAATAACGTTTATAGGTTTGTGGACTGGCAACATCTAGTAATTTAAGTTTGCCTTTCATATAGAGGAAACGCATTTCCATTGCCTTGATAACTTCCTCTCCAATGCGCGTTTTTTCTTGCATATATTCTTCTTTATCTTCTATAAGGTTCTCCCATTTAGACAATTCAGGCTCGAACTGATTGATAGCAAAGGTTACAACGGAATGGCCTTTTGGGGCAAATTCTTTTTCATAGGCATAGTGAGTCATTTGCAAATTTTCAATTGGTTTATTATTCTGATTAATGTTAATTGAATTCACAGGAAAGCGCAGTGTACGCGGTATATCATCCATTGTGCCTTCGTAACCGATACCAACATAAATGTTTGATGCCAATGGATAGTCTTTTGGATTATTGTACCTTTTTTGGAATTTCGGGTCGTTATATTCTCCTTTTAGAAGCCCTTCATACAGGACTTTGGCATCACAAGCTGCAATAAAATAATCGCCTGTAAATGATTTACCATTGCTGCAATCAACTCTATTGACCTTCCTTCCTTTAATGGTAAAATCCGTAACCTCACACGATGTTTCAACTTTACCTCCTAAAGAAACATATTTATTCGCCATTCGCATCGCCATGGCTTTAGAGCCGCCATAAGGAATAGATGATTGGTTTCCAGTAAATGTACCAAGTGGAAAGAGAATCGAGATTGCACTAAAATCTCCGGCAGGCATAAATGAATTAATAGCACCACTTAGCGCAGAATGTTTAAATTTATTGGCGAGTTGCTGCACACTGAGCTTACTGTATTTCTGCATAATGGGGCCAATGTCTTTCATGGATACCATATATTTGATTTTTTCAAAAATATTCATCATATCCATAGGCTTTCCGACAGGCATTTGAAATGACTGCAGTTTTTTAATTGCTCCGCAAAATTCATCGATTGAGTCTCGGTCATCTGGTGATATTTCAAGCCAACTTGATTTAAGTCGTTCTAGGTCACGATAGAAGTTTACAGTTATATCCTGATATTCAAAAGCCAGAAAGCTTTCGGGATGATATATTTCAATGCCATCTAAAGCACCAACGGAATCCCAGAGTCGGCGTATGGGTGTCCCTTCTTTTGTGCCTACTAACCAGTGGATGCAGCCGTCAATATGATAATTTTCTCTGCTCCAACCAGTACATTCTCCCCCCAAGGTATGATGTTTTTCAAGAATAATACTTTCAAAACCATTTTTCTGGGCAAAGATGCCAGCTGTCAAACCAGAAATACCTCCTCCAATTATTACTATTTTTTTCATATGAATCCGCCCTTTTACTTCTACTATATCATTTACGCTTCTATCATATAATAAAAGAATATAAGAACCCCTCAAAACTGCAAGATAAATTTCCTGAACTATATAAAATTCCTGCATAATTTTCTATTTATTATGATATATTTTTTGAGAGATTTTATAGTAGTCATCTTTTAAAAACATATATAAGTAACATTCATAATAAGTAATATATATCAAGCAAAAGGCCCTACTGACGTTTTAGCCTGAAAAGCATGACAATGGGGAACAGCCATTGTCTGGAGAATTTCTAAACCTAAAGCGGCCTCGTACAGCAAACTCCATATTATTCCTTTAATTAATA
>JBKHBT010000159.1:0-3596 GCA_046542255.1 Candidatus Zixiibacteriota bacterium
AAATTGTACATAATATATAAATCAAAAGTCTTTACTGATGTTTTAGCCTGTCAAGTATGACAATGCGGAACATCACATTGTCTGAAATTACTGAAAGCCAATTTAATTCTGAAAATTCACTTGCAAAAGCCTATTAATTGAGTATCTTGTTAAGTCTTATTTGAAAAGAGGGCAGATATGAAAAAGATAAAATTAGGTATAGATATAGGTTCTGTCAGCCTCAAATTGGCAGCCGAAATCAGCGATTACCAGAATTTAGAACATGATACAAATCCAGGTAGGTTTTTTCCAGAGGGTGCGGAAACGAAAAATGGCAAAATAATTGCCACAGAACCGATTCGTATCCATGGCAGGCCAGTCGAAGCTGCACGGGATGTTTTGGAAAAAGCTGTGAATATACTCGATTCTTATTGCAAAAATGAACAGGTTTCATATACAATTGCGGTAACAGGCTCACAGGGAAGGCGTATTGCCGCACTTCTGGAAGCCCCGTATATTAATGAATTCCGGGCCATTAGCCGAGGTATCGTGGAAATCGAGCCAGAGACTTCCACTGTTCTGGAAATCGGTGGTGATAGATCAAGATTCCTAAATATAGCTTATGATGATCAAAAAGACCAGGTCTCTATAATGTCCTATGACCATAATGGCGATTGCGCCGCTGGAACAGGCTCTTTTATCGATCAGCAGGCTGAAAGGCTTAAGTACAAGGTCGAGGAGCTATCTGAGCTTGTCCAATCGACAGAAAAATCGGCAGTGATTGCGGGAAGATGCAGCGTATTTGCCAAATCGGATATGATACATGCCCAGCAGCGTGGATTTTCAAATGCCGAGATAATTCGTGGGCTTTGCAAAGCAGTTGTGAAGAATTATCATGGCACCGTGCTTCGCGGAAAACATCTTCATGAAAAGGTCGCATTTATCGGCGGGCTGGCAAAAAATGACGGCATCGTTTCTTTGCTTCGCGAAGAGCTGGATATGGACGAGAATTGCCTGGTCGTGCCAAATTTGCACACACATATCGGTGCGATAGGTAGCACAATATTGCCCACCGAAAAGCTTTTTAACAAAAAAGATATTAGCAAACTCGATTCCCAAAAAAAAGTCGATACTGGCGATGATGATTTCAAAGTTGATATGGGGCATGTCTGTATGGGCAGTAGCGAAGTTGAAAAGCACTCAGAAGAAAAATCTCGAATACTTTCATTGGATAATGTCTATTATCCATCGACATCCGAGATGTCATCTAAAAAGAAAAATTATCCTATCGATGCCTTTTTGGGAGTAGATATCGGCTCTGTCAGCACCAATTTTGTGCTTTTGGATAATGATGGCTTTGTCATCGATGAGATTTATACTCGTACTCAAGGCGACCCAGTCGGTGTTGCGATGAAGAATTTTGCCAATTGGCATAAGAAATGGACAGGCAAAGTCAATATCATCGGTTGTGCGACAACTGGTTCTGGCCGTGAATTAGTCGGCGAATTAATCGGCGCCGATGTTGTTCAAGAGGAAATCACTGCCCATAAGACTGGTGCCGACTATGTCGCAAATCTTTTAGCATTACCTGCTGTGGATACAATTTTCGAAATCGGCGGACAGGATTCCAAATTCATCTCACTCGAAGACGGCATAGTGATTGATTTTACGATGAATGAGGCCTGTGCAGCAGGAACTGGTTCTTTCCTTGAAGAGCAGGCGCATAAAATGGGCATTTCTATAAAAGGCGATTTTGCAAACCTTGCACTATCGGCCGAAGACCCGGTTCGAATGGGCGAAAGATGCACAGTATTTATGGAAAAGGATGTTACTGCCTATCTTCGCTCCGGAAAAAGCCTCGAGAATATTTGTGCCGGGCTTTCTCACGCTGTAGTATCGAATTATCTTAATCGAGTGGTCCGCGAGCGCAAAGTCGGCGATGCTATTTTCTTTCAGGGCGGAACGGCATATAATAAGGCTGTTGCGGCGGCTTTCGCAAGCTCGACCGGAAAGCAGATTACAGTGCCACCGTTTAATGGGATAATGGGCGCGATTGGCTCCGCACTCCTGGCCAAAAGAAAATACGAAGCCCTAAATTATAAAACTAGATTCAGAAGTTTCGACCTTTCAGGTGTCAATTTCACTATAAAGCATTTTGTTTGCAATGGTTGTTCCAATCTTTGCGAAATTCAGCAGGTTACAGTCGATGGCGAAAAGACATTCTGGGGCGATAAATGTACTACCAAATTCCGCAAGAAGAAAGTCGTCGATAATAAGGCGATTATCGATGATCTTATCGCTTTCTATCAAAAAAACCTGATTGGCAAACCAGTCGAAGGCAGTGGCCTGAAAAATGCCCCGAAAATTGGCTATCCAAGGTCTTTGTATTTCTATGACCGCTATCCATTTTTCCGTGAATATTTCCGGCATATTGGCGCAGAGCTTGTGCTTTCGCCGCCGACAAATCGAAAGATTGTATCGCTTGGAAGGCAGCTTTGTATTTCCGAGCCATGTTTCCCGATCCTTGCTGCGCACGGCCATTTCAATTATCTTCTCGAACAGGATTTGGATTACATTTTTAATCCAGTTATCACAAATAGCGAGACGCCTTTCCCCGATAAAGAATCATGGATGTGTCCATGGGGCGAGACATTGCCGCTGGTTATAATGAATGCTTTGGAAAATCAGCAAGATAGAGATATTATGCTTCGGCCATTTATTCGATTCCGCGATGGAAAATCGCAATTGAAAAAGCAATTGCATCCAATGGCAAAGAAGCTGGGAATATCCAAAAGCCAAAGCGATGACGCTGTCGAAGCAGCATATCGGGCGATGAGCCTTTTCAAGGAACTGATTCTCAAAAAGGGCAGGGAGGAGCTATCCAAAATCGAAGCAGAAGGGGAGAAAGCCATAATACTTCTTGGAAGGCCATACAATATCTTCGATGGTGATATCAATTTGAATATCCCGACAAAGCTTCGCGAAAGCTACGGCATGAATGTTATCCCTCTCCAATTTCTCGACATAGACCATATCGACATTAGCGATATCCATGGCAATATGTTCTGGAACTATGGCCGTAAGATTCTTCAGGCATCGAGATTTGCCAGCAAGAATGATTATCTAAGCATCATCTATATCACCAATTTCAAATGTGGCCCGGACTCCTATATCAAGCATTTTGTACGAAAGACACTGGGCAATCCATACCTAACTTTGCAATTCGATGACCACAGCAATGATGCCGGTATAATAACCCGTTGCGAGGCTTATCTGGAAAGCAAGAATTTGCTTTGATTTGATTCAACAAAAAGAACCCTATGCAATGAAATAAAACAATGATGTTATTATGTCTTCGACTCGGCCGGGCACCTACTCAAAACAGACAATGCGCTGCTGGGCATTGTCATACTTTTCATGCTAAAACATCAGTAAAGCCTTTTGCTATATAAATATTATGTATTATATATGTTAAATATAAGCCCAGATTCAGTGTTAAATTTTTGTAAAGTAAACTGTCACGACTTTTATCCTCGTTGTGAAGCTCTGCTTCTCTTTGGCATTAGAAAGAATCGAAGCGGAGCTTCGGAAAAACGTGCGCTACAAAGCAGAGCTTT
>JBKHBT010000160.1:0-3543 GCA_046542255.1 Candidatus Zixiibacteriota bacterium
CCTGAAAAGTATGACAATGCGGAACAGCGCATTGTCTGGAAGCTATGGAGCAGCTTGGCTTCAAGAAATTAATAGCTTCAAAATCTTCGAAAGAACGCGACCTTGTTGTCGCTATGGGTGCAACGCGAATCATCGATCCCGACCCAAAAATTGCAACGACAAGGTGGTGGCATAATACGACTTTGCCTACCGAGCTGAATGTCGCTGATGCCACAGAAAATGATCTTTACAAAGCGATGGATTGGCTTCTGGCTCACAAAAAATATATTGACCCAAAATTAGCAAAACGCCATTTGGGTGATGGTTCAAATTTATTATACGATTTATCTTCGAGTTACTTCGAAGGCGACAAATGCGCGCTCGCACATCGTGGTTACAATCGCGATCGCAAGAAGGGCAAACTTCAAGGATGAAGATAAAAAATGGCGAGAGAGGCGCGATCCAGTTGCAACAGCGCGACCGTCCAGAAGCGGTAAAGCCAAGAAATCCAGAAGAGCGAAGTATTTTGATGAAAATAAAAAAACCTATCACAGCTTCAGGACACTTCTTTCATCATTATCTACAATTGTGAAAAACACTTGCAAAGTTATACATGAAAAAAGCAAGAATCTGACATTTGAAACTGTCACCAAGCCAGATAAGCAGCAGCATAAAGCACTGGAGTTAATCGAGAAAATCGAAATGTAGTCATGCCAAGTGAACCCCCAAATCAGCGCAAGGCCTTGCGTGGATTGGGGTAGCTGTTGAAATGGCTGTGGAACTTCAGTTTAGCGAAAGAATTCAATTCGTCAGCCTTTGAAAATACTGAAAACCTGAAAATTTGCGGGATAAGCTACGAAGGTCAGCTTGTCTGCCCGGAGTGATAGTCGCTTTTGTGTGACAGTTAAGAAGCACTTTTTGGCACCTTAGATTTCTTTAAGATTTATTGAGAAATCAGACATTTGAACATTTCCAAGTTCACCCATATCTTTTTCTTCTGATTTATCAATTTGAAACCCAGACTTTTGCCAAAAATGAATACTAGGAATCCATTTGTAAGCATCCATAAATTTATTATCTGAAAATGCACAACCTTGTATCTTATTCCAACCTTGAAATTTTGCCCATTTAATTAAATATTTTGTCATAGCAGTACCAATGCCTTTTCTGTAGTAATTCCAATTTACACTTAAGCATTGCACTTCTAGTACTTTCCTTTTTAATTCATTTAGCGGGATTAGGCTAATGGAATCCATTTTACCAATTGAAATATCAACTGGTCCACAAATGCAATTAATTTTAGGAATTCCGCAATCTAATGGATAAAATGGGAGAAAACCTATTAATGATCTATTTTTCCATGCCATAATTGCTCCCGTACCATAGGTGCCAATTAGTTTTTGAAAATATAATGCAACTTGAGGATTTGATTCTGAACAGCATTTAATTTTGAAATCAATTCCAGACTTTTTAAATTTTGTTCCAATAATATAGCTGTTATCCATAAGCTTAATTGTGATAGTTGAATTATCAATAGTGAGTTCGTTGGGTTTCATAATATTTCCCTTTCCTATTTAGACTGAAGTTCCACAGCCATTTCAACAGCTACCGCAATCAACACAAGGCATTGCGTTTTTTTAGGGGTTCACTTGTCATGACTACTTTACTTGATAATTCCTTTCTTGCTCCTTCTCTACTTCGACAGGCTCAGCACATCGCACTTCGACAGGCTCAGCACATCGCATCGGGGGAGTTCGAAAGAGATTATGTTAAATTTGTCTTATCCATTTCTATGAAATCGAGCACTTTTTGTTTTATCTGGTCTCGAATTTTTCTTGTTGTTTCGAGTTTATCCTGATAATCACCATCCAAAGTTGAAGGGTCCTCGAAAGGCCAATGGTATCTATCGCCCTCGCCGGGGAATACCGGGCATTTGCTGGCAGCCTTTTTGTCGCAAACAGTGATAACGATATCGTAATCTTTGCCCTGTTTGTAAAAATCCATGACATTATTGGTTTCATTATCGGATATATCGATATCTATTTCTGCCATTGCATCGACTACAATAGGGTTTAGATTACCTGCTTCGATACCGGCGCTTTCGACTTCGTATCTATCGCCGGCAAATATTTTCAGAAAGGCTTCTGCCATCTGCGACCTTGCTGAATTATGAATGCATATAAAGAGAACTTTCTTCTTTTTCATCGTTTTTTTCCATTCCTCTGGCAAATTCCAGAATTCTTTTGCTTCGGTTTTTCCATGAAAAATAATCTGCACGCTCGATAGCACTTTTTTGCATTTTATTGTATGACTCATGGTTTTCAAATATTTGCTCGATACAACTAATGAAAGACCTAATATTATCCGTATGATAAAGATAGCCCTGGTGACCTTCCTGCAAAATGGTATTTATACTCGGAAAATCATTTGCTATGGCTGGAAGGCCACATGAAAAATAATCAAAAATCTTCGTTGGCGATATATTGGCATTGATCTGGAAGGTGTTTTTATAGCTTACTATACCAACTGTGGCTTTATTGCGAAGAAAATCTATCATCTTGCTATGCGGAAGCCATTCTATCAACTCTACCCTGTCCTCGATTTGATTGGATTTGATATATGGCATAAGCTTCTTAATGTCCTTTTCTTTCAATCCCAGCCATGTGAACCTGATATCATCGAGAATGGCAAGAGCTTTGAAAATTATCTCATAATCGATATTTTTGGTAAGTCTTCCTGCATAGACAAGCATCTTATCACCGAAATTGTCATTTAATTTGATATCATGGTCAATATTGGCGCCGAGAGGAAGCACAATCGACGGGATCTTGAGATAATCTTTTTTATATAATTCGTCCTGAGTTTTGGCAATCGATATCATGCCATCAATGCGATTAAGATAGGCGCGCTCTATTAAACGATAATGCGAAAGCAATGATTCCTGAGAATCGTTCTCGGGAAGATGTTCCAGGCTGGCTTTGCCATGGTAGCCATGGGCTTCATAGAGTGTAGTAAAATTATAAAGCCTCTCGAATATAGAAAGATAAGGCAAAAAAGTAGTATTTCGGCTCATGACTATGTTTTTCCCATTTCGGTTTCTGTTTTTTAATATATAATCAACAGCCTTGAGATAGAATTTATGTGTCATCTTAAACCGCCCGGCAATATAGCGGTTTATAAGCTTCACGGTATAGTTTTCAAGGGATTTAAGATTGAAATTATCCTCGAGAATTTCATCCGCATCGAGATTCGAGTCGCCTTCTATGATAAGATGTGTCCTTGCGCCAAGCTCTGCGAGTTTGTATGTTGACATGGTCGAAACAGTCGCCATTGGGCCTTTGGAAAGCCAATTGAATTTATTTACGAAAAAAACTGTCCAATCGCTATAATCCATAGGTTGTATATTATACAAATTCTATGAATTTGCAAACAAATTTATTTCTTAATCGATGATTTTGAGATTTTGGCATCAGCATGGTAGATTGTTTCACAAATGGTACACTGTACTTTCTCTTTTAAAGCCATATATTACACATATATAATACTTAATATATATACCCAAAA
>JBKHBT010000011.1:0-57671 GCA_046542255.1 Candidatus Zixiibacteriota bacterium
TACTGATGTTTTAGCCTGAAAAGTATGACAATGCGGAACAGCGCATTGTCTGGAGTAAAGCTGAGATTCAGATTGATGTGACGGAGCTTCTCAATGAGGTTATAAAACTCGGCTGTAAAGTATCGAATGCTTAACACGTAAAAGTCTTTACGCTGGATTTACAGAAAAATAATCTTAGAAAAGCAAGTTTACGCCGAATGCAGAACATCAAACAATACGCATAAATGAAGTTTTACCAAATCTCCGATTTGGGAAAACTTTTAAAGATTATTTTTGAACTTCCCCAGAAGTTCAAAATTAATCAGTAGTCCCAGCCGAAGAAGAAATCGAAGCACCAGTTATCATCGAAGGTATTGAAATCTGTTCTTTTTGCAAAATCAAATCGGAGTGCTGTATATCCACCCAAACTCACCCTGAAACTAAGGCCATAGCTTCCCAAAAGCCCATTGTAATCCTCCGGCTCCTCCCAGCTTTCGCCAGCATCGAAGAATAAAGCCGACTGCACGCCACGAATATCAAAATCAATAAGTGGCGTTCTGACGGCGACTATATCGACTAATGGAAATCTGAGTTCGGAATTAAGAAGCACCTGATTCCGGCCATAGAAATAGAAAAATGGATAACCTCGGAAAGTCCATGTTCCGCCCATATAGAATCTTTCTGGAAATTCGCCATCGCTGCACCGGGCTATTGCGCGATTGGCCCATGTAAGACGCTTTAGGATGCGAAGATAATGCCGAGCATCCAGAGATAGAATATATGAAAGGTAATCAGCATTTTTCGGGTCGATAGTCATTCCGGCTGTAAGATTTGCACGCATTCCTTCTACCGGGCCAGTTATTCCCCAGATGGCTGTATCGCGGATTAATGATCCATTCAAACTGATTGCGCCACCTTCCTTGATATCCTCAGTATAAATGCTATAGTTTCTTTTGTAGTAATAGGCATACATATTTGATTCAGCTCGAGCATATCTGGAAAACGGCATAGTCAGATTGGCTGTTATTCCGCTTCTTTCGTCTGTATAGTAACTATCGTAGCGATTATAGGCTTCATGAAATAGATGATATCCGCCAAATCCCCATCCAGGCCTTTGTTTATGATTGGAATAATTCACGAAAAGATTAAAATTTCGGAAAAAGTCAGAATCGATCTCGCCAGGCGTATAGACCATAAAATAGAGCTGTTTATCACCGAGCATATCGCTGAAAAGGCCTTCAAGCCCACCAGATGATTCAAGATTATTAGATGTAGCCATCGCGCCCTGTGCAATTTCAAATTGCATTCGGCTGCCATAGCTGGCAATTCCTGTTTTATAGGCATCGGCATCCAGTCCGGTTGGTTTCCATGAAATCTCTGGCACTTTCTTTATCTCGGCTTTTCCAGGCTCCAATGAATCAGGAACAATAATTGCCGTATCCAGCCGGCCATATCGTAAACCTACGTCCTCTTCAAAATCCGGTATTGCAAATTTTGCCAGATGGAAACCCATCTCATTGTATGCGGTTGCGATTATTGTATCGTTTGTTGCAAATGCAGGCTCTAAAACCTGAGTAAGAAAATTAGTAAGCCTGTAATACTGCGATGTATGAAAGTCATAGGCCCAGATATTTTGGAATTGGCCTCCCATATTCGATGAGAATACCAGTGTTTTGCTATCGGGTGATAATCGTGGATTTCTGTGGATTCCATCAGGCAATTTTATCTGGGAAAATTCTTTTGTGCTTATATTCATTATATAGAGACCATATCGAAGTTCTTTATCTCCACCCATGCATCTATCAGAAGAAAAAACTATCGCAGTATCGCCCAAGAATATTGCATCTTCATCATCGTATGTATCATTGGTTAGCTGCTCTAAAGCTCCGGTTTGGATATCATATAAATAAAGATCGACAAAACCTTCGATATCTGCGCCAGAAAAAACAATTTTATTGCTAGAAACCATAGGCGAAGAAATCGAAGGAATTTCTTCGAAGAGTATTTGTTCTATGATTTTTTCTTTCTTCAGGTCAAAGAGTGTCAGAGCATCCCCTTTTGATTTTCGAACGGACATCACCAAAGTATCGCCCGAAATCGAAATTCTATTATGAAATGGATGTATCGAGAGCGCATTTTCAGATAGATTGCTCTTTAGGAGCAATTTGGGCTTATAGTATTGCGATAAAGGACTCTTTTTTTCTAATTTATACAGGCCACCATAGCCCATCGTATTGCCTTTCGAATAAATGGTATATGAAGAATCTCCCTTTTTGACAGCAGGGCTTAGAAAATATCCATTGCCCTCTGTAAGCATATTATCGTAGAATTCAGGAAGATTGCCTTCGGTAATAAGCGGATAATATACATCCATCAAATGTTTTTTCCACATATGATCGAGCTGCTCGAGAGATTTGCCAGTAACCTGTCTTAAGATTTCATCTGCAGGTGCTTTTTGCCACCATCTTCTGGCAATTTCGCGGACAGTGCCACGCCCGAATTCATCCTCGAGAAATAGCAAAAAACTCTCGGCTTCTTTATACATTACATAAGTTCCATAAATTGGATAGATACGGCTTATCGGATAGAAATCGCCTTCCAAAATCGCCGATCGAATCACCGATTCCATTTCATGGCCACCGCCTTCGGAATAGAATTCGGCGAAACCTTCGGAAAGCCAGAGCGGATACATATATAGATAGAAAAGGCCATGAGCATCAAAATCATGAGTAAGTTGCCTTATCTGGAATGAATGCACCAGTTCATGCTTTAGCGTATGATAGAAATCACGATATGAGCCATTGAAAGGCATAACCACGCGCCCCATGAAATATTCTGTAAAACCGCCGACTCCTTCTGGTAAAATATAAGGAATCGTATTGGTCTCCTGGAAAATATTATGAGAGCTATAGATGATAACAGGAAGCCTGCTTTCTGGTGAATATTGCAGGTCACGTTCCAGGTCGATATACGCTTCTTCGGCAATTTGCGCGGCAATCATAGAAAGCGAGTCTTCGCCCTCATAGAAATAGATATCCAGATGCTCTGTTTTTCGGACTTTCCATTCCAGCTTCCGATGATGCATCTTATTTTTGCCAAAATAGTACTGCCCAAAAGATGAGCCAATTACTAACAAAAATAAAACAATCGCCAACAAGCGATTTTGAATTTTATAGAATTTTATTCCCTTCGCCTTCATCTTCTTACAATATAGGTTTAAGCTCATCAAAAGACAATGATTTTTTCTGGCAGCTCAACCGTCTCCAAGTGGCTTATATTATTTGACATTTAGCAAATCCAGATTTATATTCAATCCGAATAATTAGGATTATTACTTTTTTATAAGAGGTAAGAATGGCGATAAAAAGACTAAAAGTTTCCAATTTCAAAAGCTTCAATGAGCTTGACCTGGAATTGGGCGATTTCAATGTTCTGATAGGCGCGAATGCATCTGGTAAATCTAATTTTGTTAGTATTTTTGAGTTTTTGAGGGATATTGCTAATGACGGTTTGGAAAATGCTATTTCTTTACAGGGTGATGCTGACTATTTGCTAAATTTTAATATAAAAAGCTCTAAGGAATTGTCTTTTGAGATAGATTTCTTCGAAAACTTGAATAAAAAGGAGTATTTTAATTTCGAAGAGCCAAAGAATTCTTTTTATATCAGAACTACCGAATCTAAATACAATATCTCAATAGACCTGAAAAAGCTAAATGTAACGAAGGATATTCTTTTTCAAAATTTTAAATGCTTCAAAGGTATTTCGAAAAAAAATAACGAAATGGAAGATTATATTGACTCGGGTTCCGCAATTATTGAAAATAAAGAAAAGTTGGAAGTTAAACTAGATATCCCAAAAGTTATAGATACTGAAATAATTGAAAGGATTTTTAGTCCATTATATAAAAATGATCTCCCAAAAGACAAGCATATACTAGAAAATCAAAATTTATACTCAACTGATCTTCCTACATTTATAAAAAATATTGCAATATATGACTTCGAACCTAAAAGTCTGAAACATGCATCACGACTCAAAGCAAAAGCTGAACTTGAAGTTAATGGAGGGAATCTATTCCTGATTTTGAAAAAGATTCTCAATGATACGAAAAAAAAGAGGAAATTTCTAAATCTTTTAGAATATGCCTTACCATTTATCAAGGGGATAGAAATAAGAACTTTCACTGATGAGGCTCTTCTGCTCATTCTTGAAGAAACCTATTTTGATGATATAAAAATACCCCCGCCTTTGACTTCAAATGGCACTATTTATATCATTGCATTACTTGTTGCAATTTATATGGAGGATAAACCACTGGTGATAATCGAAGAGCCAGAGAAGAATATACATCCTCATCTAATATTTAAGCTCGTGGAAATGCTCAAAGATGCATCACGGAACAAACAAATCATTATTTCTACTCATAATCCTGAAATAGTTAAATATGCAGGTATTGAAAATTTATTCCTTGTTTCAAGAGATGAAAATGGTTTTTCCAAAATCACCAAGCCTTCTGATAGAGAAAACGTTAAGACTTTTCTTTCGAATGAAATAGGGATAGATGAGCTATATATTCAAAACTTATTAGAGGTATAGTATGCCCTATCGAAGATTATTTGTATTTCTTGAAGGACCAAGCGATGAGTATTTTTTTATAAGATATTAAAACCACAATTTAGTGAACTCTACGATGATATTCAGTTATACATATATGCCCAAAAGAAAACTACTAATATCAATGAACTCATTAGATCATTTAAATCCATGGGGGATATTATCTTTTTTACAGATAATGATCTTTCTCCCTGTAAAGCAAGAAAATTTGATAAAATAAATAAAATTCTTAAAAATATTAAAAGAGAAAAAATTCAAATAGTTATTGAAGAAATTGAAAGCTGGTATATTGCCGGCTTATCGAGAAAAGATCAAGAAAAATTATGTATTAAATATCAACATACAACTGATAATCTAACAAAAGAAGACTTTGAAAAATTCATTTCAAATGAGTTCGACTCCATCGAAGCTTTAAGAGTAGAAGTACTTAGATATTTCGATATTTCAATAGCCAAAAAACGCAATAAATCCTTCAAGTACTTTGTAGAAAAGTATATCGAAACACCTAAAACCTAGCCATCTCCGCCCGGACCTTCTCAGCCAATTGATTTATTTGCTCCATCTCAATTCCATATTTCAGGAAAATGCCCAGGTCTATGTCGGGATTTCGGCGATTACGATAGATATAATTCGAAAACTCATCAGCAAAATTGACCGACTCCAAAAGCAGCTTGAAACGGGGCGAACATTCATTGGGCCTGTGATGATAAAGGCTTACCTCGCAATTTGAATCTGGAAGATTCCATGTCTTAAGGAAAAAAGAGCCGATTTCACTATGGGTTTCATTTTCATAGCCGAGTGCAAGTTCTGTTTTATAGAATGAGAAATCATTCTCCTTAAGGCCATTTCGAATTTCTTTGAACATTTCAGGGAAATATTGTAAAAGAATTAACTTGCCAATATCATGTGTGATACCCACAGATGCATATTCAATCGGTATTGGCCGACCATTTTTCATAAGATAATACTCGACATTGCATCTATTAACCAGAAGCGAATGCAAAGATATCTCCTCGAGAATCAAAAGCTGCTCATCACTCCATGACATCTGGTCTGTCAATGATTCTGTCAGGACAACATCACGTAATGTCTGAAATCCAAGCACCATAATCGCTCTTATCATAGATGATGTCGGCCTAAACCCATAAAAAGCAGAATTGGCAAGCTGAAGAACTTTCGCAGCAATCGATACATCCTGTTTTACAATCGTAGCAATCTCTTTTACCGATTTATCAGCTCCAATTGCATTGGCAACTTTTTTATAAATCTGCGGAAGCCCTGGCAGTTTTTCAATTTGGGATACTTTTGCAAGTAGCTTATTATTTTGTAGATTCGCCCTGACTTTTATCATGTGTGTTATATTCTCAAGAAGATGGCCATCTTCCCAGGGCTTTGTTAGATATGCAGATGCGAGGCCTTTTGTCAAAGCACGGATTACGGTTTCTTTTTCATCATAGTTGCTGAGTATGACGCGGCCCATCTCCGGGAATTCCTGATGGCATTTTTCAAGTAGCCAGAAACCATCTCTTACAGGCATACGAAGATCGCTAATCAGAATAGAGACCTTGTTGTCGAAAATAAAGCTATATGCATCGCTGGCATTCGAAAAAAGCTCTATACTAAATTCCGCATCGGCCATTTCATTTTCAATAGCAGCCAATACGTCTTTATCATCATCTACAAAAACTATACGATTTTCTTTAATCTCACTCATAATTTCTCCATCATAAATGTTATCGACAGTTAAGCTGGTGGACTTAACTTTCGATTATTTTTTCGAAAATTATGATTTTTTGATAGATTCCGGAAGCTTGTCATTGCCATGAGGCGATTTGAAACCTGCTTCATACTGCAAATATTCTGCGATCTGTGCGCCGATAAGAAAAATGACCGAAGTATAATAAATCCAGATAAAAATAGCCACTAAAGCCCCCAATGTTCCATAGAGCTTATTATAGACTGCAAAGTCGCTAAGATACCAACCAAAAAGCCGTCTTGCTATTTCCCATAAAAGGCCGGCAAAAAATGCCGCCAAGACAGCATATCGCCTTTTAACATACATTGCAGGAACATGTTTATAAATTACATAAAGAAAAAGTATCACCATTAAAGGGGGGGCAACAAAGAAAAATAAACGCCAATAAAAAGGCGTTTGAAATGGATTAATGCCAAAAACATTGAGATTCAAATCCGAAATTATGGTTGCCATAAGAGTCGATGCCATAGAAAGAATCAAAAGCACAAAAGCAGAAACCATTATCGCGAAACTAACAATAGTCTTTTTCAGAAAACCCCTATTGCCGGAGGTACCAAAGATGCGGTTTATTGATGTTTCTATTGAATAGAACAAAGCCATACCGAAAAATATCAGAAAAATACCACCAAGTCCTTCAAAAACACCAACAGATTTTGCAAGTGTATTGAATACTAGTTTGATCTCCTCGGCAATTCCAGGCAAAAATCTATTAACATTAGAAAGCCTGATTATTGTGTCGGCAAGATTTGGCCTTTGTCCGATAAATCGTCCTGCGATTCCTAATAATATCAAGAGAAAAGGAAATGCAGAAGTCAATACAGAAAAAGAAACAGAACCCGCAAGAATTAATCCATCATTTTCATTAAATTTTGTGAAAATCTGATATATTCTGTAAAAGAATGTAACAATATTTCTATATAGAAAAAAAAGAATACCGAGAAACTTCGACATTTGATACTACTTTATATAAATTATTTTTTCTGATAGTTCATCGATTCCGGGAGTATTAACCTTTATGAAATAGATTCCAGACGGTATATCTTTGGCCCGGTAATGGAGACTTGAAATAACTTCATTGCCTGCTTCACAGATTTTTTCTATTCGATTACCGCGAACATCATAAAGATATGCGGAGATATTAGCCATAGGCGGATTAAGCTGGATAGTTATCCTGGAATTGAATGGATTAGGATAGGAGGTAATGCTAAACATTTCAGGCTTTCGAATAACCGGTTCACTAACGAATAATGTAACCCCAGCATCGTAAATCATCTCTATTCGAGTAATAACCGAGTCCTGGAATTCTTGAATATCCAATGTATCGGTAATATCCATTGTATCTGAATGAACCAGTTTATAATCGACTGCATCAAAAATCTGATCACGTTCTTCCTTAATAAATTCACGAATTTCAGCAGCATTAATGGTATTGAAATAATGATCGATGTAATGATCGTAGATACTGGCTTTCAGGTATCTTGCTGCATCACATAATGAAGAACCATAGGTACCATCGAGTGAACTTCGCATGGCCCCTGAATTGGGCCAAAGCGGAATCGGCAAGGCGATATATGGTTGCCCAAACATTGCCCACATATAGGGATATTGATCACTGTCCTCGCCAAATATTTTGCCGATTATAACAGAAGTTGATGAAGTCATTTCTCGATTTATTGTGTTTGACGTAACGATATAGCCAAAAGGATACGGACTGGATGGATTTTCATAGGGTAAAGGCATTGGATCCAATCCAGGCCTTTGCAGATTACTTGCAAGTGAATCGATAATAAAGCGATAATCGACAAAATCCTGTCTGGACACAATCTCTTCAGCCATCATATATCTGTCGTAACCCGAACAGTATCCCAATGTATCGCCTGAAAAGGCATAATTGGTTCGAAGAAGATAGCCATGTGGCTCATCAGCAGCATCAAAACGGACATAGCTTGTATTCGATGCTTCGAAAATAGCGGCACCACCAAATGCATCGATTACGCCATAATTATGGCAGCCTTTTCTGCCAGTGTCGTTGGTAGTCATAAGGTAATACTCGAAATCCTCTACTGTCTGGCAATTCTTAAGGGCAATCTTCATAACTGTGCCATCATCGGGCCCAGGATGGTGATGAGTGCCATTATTATATGTATCGGAATTAATAATCCCAAAACCAACCTCATTGACTCCCATCCAGCCTCGGCCGGTATCATTGGAATAGATATTAGTTACATAGCTATATGTACCATCATCGAAATAGGCATATTCCTGATCCTCATCGGAAACATCGCGATTTTTCCAGAGCATTGGCCTGCCATCATAAGTAACTTCACCACTGAAAACGCCTATTGTACAGGCATCAATAGGTAAAATTATCATCAATAAAATAAAATATATCAGAAATATCTTTATCAATCTGCTCATATTTCTCTATCCATGTAAATCAAGTTGTATAAACCACTTTCGAGAAAGCCTGCAAAAATATACTTTCTCAAATATATTATAAGCATTAATGCCTACAAAGTCAAGAGCATTAAGCTTTTAAATCAATTTTCTCTTTGTATTCATTCGTCCAAAAGAGGTAAGAAATAAGACTTGATTTTTATTTTTATAAAAAACAAGTTGACAAAGATAAAGGTTTTTTTATTTTTCTCTTGCCCATTATTTGATATATGGGTATAATTTTACTTAGTTCAATGATAACATTGTAAGTAATTATTAATATTGATAATTCCGGCTGATGTGAATTCCGCTTTTGACATAGCGAATTCCTACGGAAGTGAATAAGGAGGTTAATGTGGCCGTAGTCATTAGGCTGCGAAGAGAAGGCAAAAAAAAGCAACCATATTATAGAATAGTTGCTACTGATAGTAGATTTTCTCGCGATGGCCGCTTTCTCGAAATTTTAGGGCAATATAATCCTTTGCCCGAGGAAGAAAAGGTCAATGTTGACGAAGAAAGATTGATCCATTGGATGAGAAATGGTGCCAAAGCATCAGATACTGTTAGGTCGCTTTTTACAAGAAAAGGGCTTTGGAAAGATTTCGTCGAGAAAGCCAAAGTAGTTAAGGCCGATGAAATGCACGATGAGGAAAAGGTCGAAACCATTTCCGAAACAACTTCAGAAGCAGATACTGATCAGATGTCCAGCCAGTCAGATATGGCGGCTGAAAAGGAGGTTGAACAATGAAAGAATTCGTAGAGTATTTAGCCAGACAATTGGTCGATGAGCCAGAAATGGTGGAAGTCCAGGAAGTAGTTGGAGAAAGAACTACTGTCTTTGAGCTTCGTGTAGGTCAAGGCGATCTTGGCAAAGTCATCGGAAAAGGTGGCAAAACTGCTAGAGCAATCAGAACCTTGATAGCTGCAGTCTCTGCAAAGCAGGGAAAAAGAGCTGTTCTGGAAATTATTGAATAAAGATATATCGATCGCCAATATTTTTGACGATTAAAATATTTATTTAAAAGGGGTATCGATACCCCTTTTTTTATATTATGAAAATTTGCATTTTGACATTATTCCCAGAGCTTTTCAAACCATTTACCGAAACTGGTTTGATAGCCAAAGCCATCGATGAGAATTCTATCGATATTGTTTTAATAAATCCAAGGGATTTTGCGAACAATAAACACAATAGCGTCGATGATGATCCATACGGCGGTGGCGGAGGCATGGTCATACAGGCAAAACCTATCGTTGATGCATTCGAATCAATAGAGCCAGAGATTAGAAATAATGCAAAGATTCTAGTTACATCTGCACGAGGCGAAAAACTAAATCAAAATAAATTGATTGAATTCAGCGAAATCGATAATCTAATCATTATATGTGGTAGATATAAAGACATCGATCAGCGGGCACTGGATATCATTGGTGCAGAAGAGATCTCTATTGGAGACTATGTCCTTCAAGGTGGTGAAGTACCTGCTATGGCAATTATCGAAGGCGTAACAAGATTGTTGCCGAATTTTCTTGGTGATTTCGATTCTGCCAGCTCGGATAGCTTCTGGGAAGATAGGAAGCTATCGGCACCATCATATACCAGGCCAAGGGTATTCAGAGGGATCGAAGTACCCGAAGTACTAGTTTCTGGTAATCATGCCAAAATTCACAAATGGCGTGAAGAAGTAGGCAAGAAAATCACAGAATTCAAAAGACCCGACCTTACCGACAAAAAAGACTCTGATTAATAGAAGATATCAAAAAACAATCCTTCAGAATCCCATTTAATTTACCGAATTTAATAGTAGTGAGATTAAATTGATTTGATTTTAAATGCGGAATTCGATGAAAAACAAAATAAAAGTAATTATACCAATATTCTTATCATTTGTCTTATTTAATGTAATCTTGATTACAGGACTAATTAAATTTAGAAATGCCTATATTGAAGAAACTATCTCTAATAAAATTGATATATTAAAAAATGAAATCTGTGATTCTTCAAAGAAAAAAAATCTCATCTGGAATATCATAGAGATTATTAATAAAAGCAATAATGGTAGCACTTTATACAATTTAGAAAACATTAGGCTGTCTGCACTATTAAAAAATCAAAATATAAATGAAATATCTCTATATGACTCAGAAGGCCGATGTTTCTTGTCAACAAGTGATTCAAGTTCAATCGAAAAGCCGCCTCCAATAAAAAACAATAACAGAGAGTTCTATCTCAATAGAGATAAGAACGGGCTTTTAACAGCAAATATTCAAAAACAAATTACTATCGATAATGGCGAAAAGCTAAAAATATTCATCGTGGAAAATCCTATTCCAGCACTGGATAGGATAGTCCAGTATGAAGATATTGGCCTTTTAATCTTCGAGCAAAAGCCAGCATCCCGGAAAGAAATCGTTTACAATTCTTTAGGGAATCTCAAAGATAAAATTTCTTTGAATAATGTATCTAAAGTCTTTCAAACTATTAAAATTGAAAATGACAAGTATTATATAAGAAACTTTTCGCTTGGTGAAAATGACTCATATAGCTTCAGTGCAATTGCGCTTTTCCCCAATTCCAATGATATGATTTTGCTTACCAGCAAAGCTGAATTGATATCTATTTTGGGACTCACATTGTCATTATTGCTGTTTGCAATCACAGTTGTCTATTTGAAATTCTTTTGGAAACAGGTCGAATCTAAGGAAAACTATTATTATAAAATGCTTCAGGATACAGAAAATCATCTTAGCCAAAATTATCTTGCAATCGAATCCTTTTCAAATCTAAATTCATCTGTCATATTAATCGATGAAAATGGGGAAATTCACCAAAAAAATAAACTAGCAGATGACTTGGTTGATTCAGAAAACTTGTTCCACTCTTTATCAAAAAAAACTGTAGATATTATAAAAATTGCCATAAATAAATTGAAAAAAAGGGATTTTACCAAAGAATCCAATATCAGATTGGATTTTGCAGATGATATTCAAAGAGTATTCGAAACAGATATATCCAAAATAAAAAACATTAAAGATGAAGAATTATTTTGTTTGCAGATAAGAGATATCACGAATAAAGAACAGGAGAAGATTATTTTCAAAAATGCAATGGATAATTTGGAAAATCGTGTTTTTGAAAGAACCGCCGAGTTCAAACGTTCAGAAGAATACCTGCGAACGCTAATAGATAATTTGCCATTTAATTTATGGGCCAAGGATTTGGACGGAAAATTTACCATGCAAAACTCCAAAAGCAAAGAAAACTGGGGCAATTTAATTGAAAGTGATCTATATAACAATGATCTCAGCAATGATTTAATCGACAAGCTCGAGCAAATTGAAGAAAAGGCCTATAATGGCCTAATAGCAAGAAAAGAGATACAATCCGAAGACGAAAAAGGCTTACATATCCTGGATACTACTATCCTACCTGTCTTAATCGACTCAAAACTGGTCGGAATCTTTGGCATACAATCCGATATAACCGATCGCCGCCTAGCAGAAATTAAGACACGAGAGTCCCAGCGAATGCTAAAAATAGTCCTTGATAATATTCCTGCATATGTCTATTGGAAGAATACTAATCTCGAATATTTGGGATGCAATAGAAATCAAGCAAAAGCCGCCGGAGCTATTTCACCGGCAGAAATCATTGGAAAATCAGATTTCGACCTTTCATGGACTCTGGCAGAAGCAAAAGCAATAAGAAGAAGCGATGAGACCGTTGTTAAAACCGGTAGAGCAAGATTCCATATAATCGAACATCTAACAAATGCTAATGGACAGCTCATGTGGACAGAGAGCAATAAAGTACCTTTGCGCGATGAAGAAGGCAATATTATTGGAATTCTCGGAACCTATGAAGATATAACACAGAGAAAAATTGCCGAAGAAAAGCTGAAACGCCTAAATGAAGAGCTCGAGTCGAGAGTTTCTAAAAGAACTAAAGAACTTGAAGATGCCAATCAAAAACTGCAAAATGAAATCAAGGATAGAACCGAAGCAGAAAAAGCCCTTAAAGTATCAGAAGAAAAGTACAAAATAATAGTAGAAAATCAAAAAGATCTGACAGTCAATGTGGACCTTGAAGGCAGAATAAATTTTGCAAGCCATTCTTTTTGCAATACTTTTGGAAAAGGCAAAGAAGAAATTCATGGAAAAAAAATAATCGAATTTTTCGATGAGAAGCAATATGATCGACTCAATGAATATATCGAAAAAATTATATCAGATAGAGGGCGGGGAAGAAAAGAGATTCTCGCCAAAACCAAAACCGACTGGCGCTGGCTTGAATGGATGATAGAAATCGTTTATGATGTGAATGGAAATATTACAGCCCTTCTGTGGGTTGGAAGAGATATACATGAAAGAAAAAAGGCTGAAAAACAAATAAAATTTCTTTCGAGAATTACGCAACAGGTTACAGATGCCGTTGTTGCAACAGATTTAGATTTCAATATAACTTATATTAACAAAGCATGTGAGAAATTATATGGATATAGCCCTGATGAACTAAAAAATCAAAACTCTGAAATCCTGCTTCAAAAAGATATGTCTAAAGGCTTGAGAAAAAAAATACTAAATGAGATCGATCAGGGTGGGAATTTCTATATCGAACTTCCAAATAGAAGAAAATTTGGTAGAGAATTTATCTGTGCAATGCATTTTTCGGCAATTGTAGATGATAATAATAACCCGATAGCTTATGTATCTATACGCCAGGATATTACAGAGAAGAAGGCTCATGAAGAAAGAATCCGCAAAAGCGAAAAACAACTCAAGCTAGTTCTGGAAAGCACTGAAGATGGTTTTTGGGATTGGAATCTAAAAACAGATGAAATATCTCTCAGTTATAGAGCGTCAGAAATGCTGGAATATTCGCAAATAGATATCGATTCAGATTTTAGCAATTGGCTAAAATTAATCCATCATCAAGACCGCGAAAAAGTAAAAATGAAACTCATGAAACATCTAACATCAAACACCAATCAGTATATATCAGAACATCGGAAAAGAAAAAACTCCGGAGAATATATATGGATTTTGGAAAGAGGAAAAATCGTAGAATGGGATGAATATGGAAATCCACTTAGAATGACTGGAACGATAACTGACATAACATCGGATATGAAATCTCGTGAAGCACTCAAAGCATCACAAGACCTCTATAGAACTACTATTGATAATCTCGATGAATCGATACTACTCGTCGATGAAAAACTCAATATCAAATTATTTAATAAAGCCTTCGAGAAATGGGCAAGCATATTCTCGCCTTCATACGAAAATCTAATTGGCAGAAAGGTTTACAATGCTCTGAAAACCTTACCAGATTTCATTTGGCAGGAAGATAAATATAAAGAGCTTTTCGATAAAAAGCAGAATATAATAGACGAGCTGGAACACAAGATAAAATTCCGAACTTTGCATAGTGAAATTCGCAGAATCCCTGTGATTGAAAATAATACTGCCAAACAAATCGTCACTGTCATACGAGATATTACAGATAAAAAGCAATTCGAAAAGGAGCGAGAAAAACTCTTGCTTCAGCTTATGGAAACTAATGATGTCCTTGAGGACCTCAATGCCGAATTGCATCAAAGCAATAATGACCTCGAAGAATTTGCATATGCGGCTTCCCATGATTTGCAAGAGCCTCTCAGAATGATTGCAAGTTATGTCCAACTTCTCGCCAGAAGATACAAAGGTAAACTAAGCACAGAAGCAGATGAATTTATAGGATATGCTGTCGAAGGCGCGAAAAGGATGCAAAAACTTATTTCCGATCTTCTTAAATGGTCCAGATTAGGCACCAAAGGCCAGGAACTTAAGAAAAGAGACCTGCAAGAAATATTCGAACGTGTCCTATCAAATTTAAAAATAGCAATCGAAGAAAGCAAAGCAGAAATCACCAGCGATCCATTGCCGGCGATTTCTATCGATTCTACACAAATGGTACAATTGCTACAGAATCTAATAGGGAATGCTATAAAATATAACGATACTGATACTCCCAGAATTCACCTGTCATGCGAGCATTCTGATGGATATTATCATTTCGAAGTTCGAGATAATGGTATTGGAATAGATCCAAGATATACCGACAGGATTTTTGTTATCTTCCAGAGGCTCCACAGCCATAATGATTATTCCGGTACCGGTATAGGCCTCGCTCTATGTAAAAAAATTGTTGAGCGCCATGGCGGCAAAATTGGCGTTAAACAAAATCAGCCAAAAGGCTCGATTTTCTATTTCACGATTCCCGAAAAGCCCAAAATCAGAGAGTCTTTCCATAGTAATGAATCAGGCTCCAAAGCTCTGGCTGCATAAATCAAATTAAAAAAAGTCAAGTATTATCATTGGTAAATTTCTGCCGATAATTCTATTGAGCCGAATGTATGCCATATAATACAGGAGGACAAAATGGCTTCTTTATCTATGTTACTTGCTCTGGCCAGTGCGGGCCTATTAATTGCCAATATCTACCCGCAGGCCAATTCAGCTTCGATCATCTATAATGGGATATTCCCTGCAATTAGTATGATCGCATTTATCGGGATGTTCTTTTATATCTCTGCTCTCAAGAAAGAGCAGGAAGAAGAGTCCTATAAATCCGAAGTTGAAAGATTGAAATTAGAATTGGCACGGACGAGAAAAAGAGTTGCAGAAGGAATTACGGAGATCGAATTTCCTGAAGAAATGAAAAGAAAAGCAGTTTAAACAGGCTTAACCTGTTGGAACAGGAGCAACCTGAAAAATTGTGATAAGTTCTATAAGTAAAAATTGTAGATAGAAGTCTCCTCCTTCGAAAACTTATCGTACGAAAAAATGGCGATGGTTCAAACAATCATCGCCATTTTGCATTATATCTTGGAAATTCAATTGCCCTGTCATATCTTGGAAATAGCAAAAAAGGAGAATAGATGGCAGAATTCAATGGTTTCCCGATAGAGATGAGCAAATTCTTCACAGAATTATCAATAAACAATACCAAAAAATGGTTCGATGAGCATCGAGATGAATATGAAAATTATGTTCGAGAGCCTGCAAGAGCTTTCGTTCAGGCAATGGCCGAACCCTTGAAAAAAATGGTTCCCGGAATCAATGCAATTCCAAAAGTAAACCGCTCGCTTTTTCGAATAAATAGAGATCTAAGATTCAGCAAAAACAAAGAACCATACAAAACAAATCTCGGACTCCTATTCTGGGAAGGAGCATTGAAAAAAAGAACAAGATATCCCGGCCTCTATTTGCAATATAGTACCGATTTTTCATTCTTAGGCTCAGGAATGTACAGTACCGATAAAGAGAACCTCAAGCTCTGGCGTGAAGCTCTAACAAGAAAAGCCTTTGCCAAAAATCTATATGAAACAATTGAAAGCCTGAAAAAGATGGGCTATATGGTCAAAGGCAAACACTATAAAAGGAAGCCTGCTGGATATGAAATCAATAAGTACAATGAAGAACTACTTCTATATCGTGGAATTTGGACTATGAAAGAAATAAAGGATGATGATATTTTCTTCAAACCCGAATTGGTTGATTTTTGCATCGATCATTTTAGGAATCTAAAACCACTTCACCAATTGCTCGTTGAAATCCAGACGGCATGAGTTTTTATTTTTTATTGCGGCAGGAAGAAAAGTTAGCTATACTTAAAATAAACAAAGGATGGCTAAATGAAAATTGATTATTCAAAAGAAAAAATAATTATCCCAAAATATCCGACATGCTTTGTATGCGGCCCAGAAAACAAACGCGGGCTTGGCCTTACATTCATCGCTTATGGCGATATGGTCGAGGCGGAATTTATACCCGAAAAGAATCTCTGTGGCTATACAGGAATCGTCCACGGCGGCATAACTGCTTCGATAATAGATGAAGGCATGGGATGGACTGCTTATGCCCAAACGCGAAAATTCTATCTAACTGCAGAACTTCAACTACGTTATAAAAAGCCAGTAAAATATGGCAGGAAATATATCTTCCGCGCTAAGCTTATAGATATCAAAAAAAAGCTTTTCAAAGCAGAAGGCGAACTTGTAGATTCTGAAGATGGAACAATTTGTGTAACTGGTTTTGCCAAATATTTCCTGGTTGACGGTAATCCTGAAGACGAAGTTTGATATAGAAAAATGAAGAAAAATTCTCTTCCCTTCCTAAGAGAGCTGGATAAAAAACTCAAGGATATTTTCGGCTATCCCGATATTAGAGCTGAAAATGACTCTACTGGCGCCCTTATAAGAGGAATTCTTTCCGCGAATACAAATGATGTAAATCGTGACAGAGCATTTTCCAGGCTCGAATCCGAATATAAAAATACTACAATCGATTGGGAAAAAGTAGCATCAACCCCAGAAGAAAAACTTGCCGAAATCATAAAACCAGCAGGTATGAGCATGATACGGGCCGAAAGGATAAAAGGCGCCTTGGAATGGCTAAAAAAAGAATTCGGAGAATATTCAGCAAAAAATCTTCTCGAAATAGATCAGGATATTGCATATCAAAAACTTCAGGAAATAAAAGGAATAGGCGCAAAGACTGCGGCTGTATTCCTTGTTTTCAATGGTGAGAAAGGCAAAATCAAATATTTTCCGGTCGATACGCATATCCATAGAGTCGCTGCCAGAATAGGAATATTCCCAGCAAAATACTCCCCAGCTAAAATGATCGTAAAATTCACCGAAATTGTCGAACCAGAAATAGTCATCAGCCTTCACATCAATATGATAGAGTTGGGAAGACATATCTGTCGCTCCAGAAAGGCAATATGCTTCGAATGCCCTATTATAGATATTTGCGAACAAAAACTACCCAAAGTTAAAATAGCAAAGGAAAACTAAATGGCAAAATTTAATCTTTACCCGAAAATAAAAGACTTAAAATTATTGATTTTGGATGTCGATGGTGTTTTCACGCAAGGCGGTATAACATATATCAGCGGAGAAAATACATCGAGGCGTTTCGATGTCAAAGATGGACTCGGCCTTGTGGTTATGGCTGCACATGATTTCAAATTGGCGATTATTACCGGCAAGAAAAATGAAATGGTCAAAAGAAGAGCAGAAATATTAGGAATTTCAGATGTTTTCCAGAGCTTTCCACATAAATCGGAAGCATATGAGCAGCTTAAGAAAAAGTATAAATTTGCTGACCATGAATGTGCCTTCATTGGCGATGACCTTATCGATATCGCCGTTTTGAGACAGGTTGGTTTTGGTGTGGCTGTGGCAGATGCACATCCTGCGGCAAAGCAGGTAGCAGATTATATTACATTCAAACCAGGCGGAAGTGGCGCAATCAGAGAAGTTGTCGATTTGATTTTATCTTTTAAGAGCGGAGAATTCTCAAGAAATATCCCGATTCCAGAAAAATTAGCAACAAGGTGGAAAATCAATAAACTGGCCTGATTATTCGATTACATGCCCACGATACGGACTAATTTCGCCACGCAGAACACGTTTTATCATTCTATTAGTTAGCACCCTAAATTTCAAGATTTCATCACTTTTGGCATCGCCATAAAGGACTTTCCGCTTTAGGGTTCCGAAATGTGATGAGCTAAGGTGATTTAGATCGAGAAATTCTTTATAATTCCAGACCAACTCTACTTTTTCCCCGGTTGAAATTCTTTCAAAGATAATTACATAGATATAGTTCGACTTTGAAAGGCTATCTTCTATAATCCAGTTTTTGGGAGCTTCATTGCTAATATTATTTGCATTCAGGATATCGGCTACTATCTTGCAAACTCCATAGGATTCGCTTGTAATTATTTTGATATCAGACCTATCTCCTACAGAATCTTCTGGAAATAGAACTTCGATTGCTCCCTTTGTCATTACAAATGCACTCAAAACATCCTCTGAAAGATAGCCATACCAACGCACCATATCGATCAAATTGATATGGGCTTTGGCAGAATCATCCCGTGATATACCGGCATTATAAAGCATCGGATCGATTAAAACAATTTCACCATATTCATCATAGATTACTCCATCGTAATCTTCACCACGCAAAGGGCAATCTTCTGCAAATAATGCACCTATAAATATTAACAAAAAAATTGAAATTGTCTTATTCATCTTCCAGCTCCATCGAAATTTCTTCCCATTTCCACATAAGATCTGCAATTTCGTCTTCCAGTCTTTTATGGTCATCCATAACGGCTTTGCATCTTGCTTCTGATGATGCCACAGCAGGTACTCCGAGAAGATCGGCGACTTTCGCTAATTCGCTTTCTTTTTCGGCAACCAGCTTTTCGATTTTCTCGAGTTCTGTTCTAAGTTTTTGTGGGCTTTTTTTTCTTCTCTTAGAGCTTGTTTTCATTTTTGGGCTTTGTTTTTTTTCTACTTTCTTCTCTTGTTTTATTTGCACTCTTTTCTGACGCCTATGATCTCTTTGGCGGATATAATGGTCTATCCCGCCTTCGGAAATTTGCATTTCTCCCTTTTCGATAGCCCAGATTTTTTCGACTGTATTTCGCAGAAAATATCTATCATGACTGACGATTATGCATGTACCTTTGTATTGCCTGATAGCTTCTTCAAGTGCTCGCATTGCAATTATATCGAGATGATTAGTCGGCTCATCCAGAACCAACAGATTATCGCCTTCCAAAAGTAATTTCAATATCGAAAGCTTGGCTATCTCGCCACCGGAGAAATCCCCTACAGCACGAAAAACATCGTCTCCACGAATATTGAAAATGGCAAGCAGCGACCTGATTCTTCCATCTGTCAATGTTCCATCGAATTCGCGAATTGTGTCGAAAGGCGACATCGATGTATCGATATCTTCGGAACCCTGCGCAAAATAGCCCGGATTTATATTAACGCCCCATTTGATCATGCCCGATTTAACAGCGGGATCCTTATCACTCTCATGAGATTTCATAAGCTTTCGGAGCAGTGTTGATTTGCCTGAGCCGTTTTTTCCAAAAAGTCCGATTTTCTCGCCTCTTGTTATCATGGCAGAAAATGGCTCTACGAGTTTATGCCCTGATATTTCCACCGGCATTTTCTTGACCTGTAGAACATCATCACCACCGCGAATCTCTGGCTGGAAATTAAATTCCAGTACCTGTTCAGAAACCGGTTTATCGAGAATATCGATTTTTTCGAGCATTTTTCTTCTTGCCTGCGCCTGTTTGGTTTTCTGTCCGGCGAGGTTTTTTCTTATGAAGGCTTTCTCTTTCTCGATCATTTCCTGCTGCTGATTATATTGCTTTCGCATATATTCCCATAGGTCTTCGCGTGGCTTTCGGGATTCTGTGAAATTTCCTGTGAAAATATAAAGCTTACCGCTTGTAAGCTCTGCCGTTTTTGTAGTAACAAGGTCGAGAAAATACCTATCATGACTCACAACGATATATGGAGTATCGCCTTTTCGAAGGAAATCAGCGAGCCATTCCAGGCCATCATAATCGATATTATTTGTAGGCTCATCGAGCAAATAAAGGTCAGGTTCAGCAATTAGCATTCTTGCGATATAGGCTCTTTCTCTCTCGCCACCAGAAAGCCGAGATGCTGGAAACTCCGGCCTTTCGGGGTCGAAGCCAAGTCCAGTCAGGATTTGCTTTGCCTTTTGATGGAGCATATATCCGCCTCGCATCTCAAAATTCGACTGGAGCTTGACATATTCCGGCGGACAAATACCTTTGGATTCATACTCTTCCAGCTTTTTTTTTATCTTGAATAATGGACTTCCCGACATTACCAGCTCGATTATTGATCCATGGCCTTTGCCATGAGTCATCTGCGTGAGATATCCTATTCGAACATCGCCATTACGAAATACATCGCCCTCTGTTGCTTCATATTCACCGATTATAATTTTAAGAAGCGTTGTTTTTCCGCTGCCATTTGTTCCGACAAGGCCCAGACGTGTATCAGTAGTGATATTAAGGTCGATACCATGAAAAATCTCGGTGGCGCCAAAAGACATACCTACATTATTTAAACTTATTAAGCTCATAACCTCCTTTTCAAGTTTGCAAAGCCCAAATAACTTATATCAAAAGTCAAATTTTGGAAACAAATTTTTTGGCATTATTGCTACTTCTTATTTTTCCAAATTTATTCTTATTGAAATTTTGCTATCAGGGCCTATATTTATAAAAAATTGAGCAAAGAGGGAATATGAAAAAAATTATGGTCATAGCACCCCATCCGGATGATGAAACCCTTGGCCTCGGTGGCACTATACTTAAATATAAAAACCTGGGCCACAAAGTTTATTGGCTTCTAATCACTGATAGAATTTCAAATTTTGATTATAAAAACAAAACTAACTGCAAAGAGAATATTGCTATCAATAATAGGCAAGCAGAAATCGAAAAAGTTGCAAAACTATATGATTTCGATGATTACTTCCAGCTAAAGCTTCCAGATATGTTTCTGGATGACTTGCCAATAGCCAAAATAATTGGAAAAATACAAAAAAAGATTCAGTCGATTAAACCAGATACTGTCTATATTCCTTTCCATAATGATATTCATACTGATCATCAGATTGTATTTAAGGCATCTATGACATCTTTGAAAATATTCAGAGCGCCTTTTATTCGACAGATACTTATGTATGAAATCCCGTCCTCCACTAATCTGGCAATAGGCCAACAGTTTACACCAAATCTATTTGAGAACATCGGTGATTTACTCGAGAAAAAACTGGAGATATATTCGGTATATAAATCAGAAATCCTGAAATCACCATATTCACGATCATTCGATTCGCTGCGAAGCTTTGCAAGACATCGAGGCGCAAGAGCTGGTTGTTATTATGCCGAGGCATTCAGGTTGATTTTCCAAAAAAACGATTAATCGTGATAATAATTCCATAAAAGGGCATTACAAATGAAAAATTCAAATTATTACTGGCAGGGTAAAAAAGTCAAGCTTCGTGCAATGGAACCTAAAGATGTAAAAATATGGCTCGAAGAAGACGAAGATTCCGAAGCTGTTCGCTTTCTGAATTATGGCATGGAACTTCCGAAACATAGCAAAGATGCCGCCAATTTTGCAGAGAATTATTCCTATTTCAAAAACTCAGATAAAAGGATAATGTTCACTATCGAGAATCTTGAAGGAAAAATCGTTGGTGGAATGAATATCCATACAATCGATAGAAAAAATGGCACATTCGGCATTGGCTCGAGAATCTATCGAAAATATCGAGGCCATGGATATGCTATTGATGCCAAAAAAGTCATCCTGCGATACTGCTTCTTCGAGATGCGAATGCATAAATACAATGCCGGCTGCATGGCGAATAATGATGCTATAATATCCCATTATAAAAAACTTGGCTTAAAGCAAGAAGGCATCAGGCGAGAAAGCATCTATTCCGAAGGCAAATATATCGATGAATTGCTCTTCGGATTGACGAAGGATGAATTCATCGAAAATGAAAAGTCTATGTATTCAAAAAATAATAGTCGATAATTATATCACTTAATCTGGCTCGACTGCTTTTCTTGGATCTGGGGTCTTACCATCTGCAAATTTTTCTTCTACTTCATAAGATGTTCTTCCATACAGATCAGCATGATATTTTAGCATAGCGATATGCGATTGCTTTATCAAATCCCACTGAAAACGCCATTGCCAATTGCCTTTTGCCGTGCCGGGTACATTCATCCTTCCAGATGAATCGAGCCCGATTACATCCTGCAATGGAACGACTGCCCATCTTGCATTTGAGCCCCATGCAGCACGCATAATCTCCAAAGGTGCCCTATCATCAGAACAATTGAAATAGCGGCGTACATGGTCTTTTTCTTTTTCAGCAGCTTTTTGATACCAGCCGAGTGTTGTGTTATTATCATGTGTTCCAGTATAGACAAAGCAGTTTTCGATATGATTATGTGGTAGATATGCATTTTGCGCTCTCCCACCGAAAGCAAATTGAAGAATCTTCATGCCGGGTAAATGGAAATCATCGCGAAGCTCTTCTACATCTTCTGTGATGACGCCAAGGTCTTCTGCAATGAGCGGTAATTTTTGGCCTTCATGGCCAAGTTTTCTTTGCAAGGCAGCGAAGAAATCATGTCCCGGGCCTTTAACCCACCTTCCATTCATCGCCGTCTTCTCGCCAGCGGGAACTTCCCAATATGCAGCAAAGCCTCTGAAATGGTCGATTCTAATGATATCGACAAGCTCTAACATTGCGCGAATTCTATTAATCCACCATGAATAATGGGCTTTCTTCATCTTTTTCCAATTATAGAGCGGATTTCCCCATAGTTGCCCGGTTTTGCTGAAATAATCGGGGGGAACTCCAGCAACAACAGTTGGATTGCCCTTATCATCGAGATAGAATTTTTCGGGGTTTGCCCATACATCTGCGCTGTTTAATGCCACAAAAATTGGAATATCTCCAATAATTTTTATTCCTTTATCATTGGCATATCTTTTCAGCAGATTCCATTGATGATAGAAAACAAATTGCGCAAGCTTATGAAATTCGATTTGGCTAGCATATTCATTACGGGCTTTGGAAAGTGCCTCTTTCTCTCTATGTACGAGCTCTTCTGGCCAGGTATTCCAGAGTCTATAATCATTCGCTTCTAATATTGCCATAAACAGCGAATAATCCTGTAGCCATTTGCGATTTTTCTTCTTGAAAACCTGATATCTTTCTTTCAGCTCGACACTTGCTTTTTCTTTGAATCTTTTCAAAGATTCTTTGAGAAGATGCAGTTTTTCTCGATTTACCAGATCGAAATCGACTTTTGATGGATTGCCCCTGGGAAAACTTTCCAGTTCAAATGGTGTCAAGAGTCCTTCCTGATAAAGCCAATCGAGGCTAATAAGAAGATGATTGCCGGCAAATGCGCTGTATGACTGATATGGTGAATTACCATATCCAGTTATGCCAAGCGGCAGAATTTGCCAGAGGGATTGCTCGGATTCATGTAAAAAATCTACAAACTTATATGCTTGTTTGCCGATATCGCCGATTCCAGAATTGCCCGGCAAAGAACTGGGGTGCAATAGAATCCCACAAAATCTATCTTGCTTTCTCTTGATTATTCCCATTTCATGCTCCTTTTATTCTTCGATATTTTATCGAATATAAGCTTTTTATTGCCATAGACAAGTTTAATTACTATTTATAATATTAGGGATTTATTAAAAATTATAAATCACAAATTTGGTGAATTTTTTCCTGCAAAAGTTTCGTTTTTGGGCAGTACCATCTCGATTTTATATGCCCATCTAGCTGTTGCTTTTTCAAATAGCTTGAAAAATGCTGCCAATGCATAATAAAGAAGCGAACCAGCCACAGCAATAAACAGAGCCAGCTTTTCAGGCATAAATTTATTTAAGGCAATAACTCCTAAAATGAGAATAATCACCGGTAAAATGAACATCAGAATAGCTGACATGATGTAGCCTCTTGCCGATTGGCTTATGAGTACTCTATCTTTCTCGGTTGCGCCAAGATGATTGACAGCCCAAACAGGTTTTTCCTGGTCTTTCTCGGTAGCACACCCAGTCATCGGACAGCTATTACATGCGGAAAAATCATCAATTTTGACAAGTGCAAGGTTTTTATTGGTTTCAAGTACAATGGCCTGTCTTTTGATTCCGGGATTTTGTTCACATGAATTAGACATGCCACATATCCAGTTTATAGGATTCATCCGGTACATCGATTGCAAATACTCCACCAATTGGTATAGTCTCTAAAAGAACATCCTTGCGATAAATTTCTATAGTAAATATTATTTGGGATTTTTCTTTTGCGCCGAGAAATACGAATGGAATCGAAATTTCGATAATATCTCTGATCTCGGCAATAGGTTCGATTTTTCTTTGGATTCGCTTGCCTTTTAGATATAATTCGATAGTGTAATCATTTTTAATCAAAATTGTTTTTTCCTGTGGCTTTTGGAATTTCAAAGCAATATCGAAATCATTGGTATATACCTCTTCTCGAATATTTTTTTTGCCATCCATTCTCATGTAGAGATTCTGCAAATTAAAGCCGATATGGAGTTTTGATATAGTTTTCGAGCCTTCACCGTGCATAGTACCACGGAAAGAAGTCGGTTTATAGCTTCCTGCTGGAGACCATTCATAAAATGATGTCTCTTTACCATCGATAATTGGCGTAATCAGGCTAACCGGTTGCTTCTGGAAATCTATAACCGGTTCTTTTTCGAAAACGACTTCATCGAGCTCAGGAAATTCATTATCTTTGCAATCTTTAATAGCTGCACGCAGATGACTTCTAAAGAGCCTGTCGAATTGATCCAGATAGGGTGTATAATTTCCTTCGCCATACCACCAGAACCAATCGGAACCTTCCGCTATCATCATATGTTCGAAGGCTTTTTCTTTCTTTTGACTGTCTAAATCTGATTTTTCAAGGATATCGCGAGTTTTAGCAACCAATTCCCATCCGCGGTTTTTCTCTGGATCGCCGCTCCATGTTCGGAAATTGCCCGATATCCAGCTTCCTGCTGCAAGGTATTTTAATCTGCGGAAATCTGGCTGCATATCCATAAATCCGCTGAAAGTAATCGGTTCGATATCATCTGCATCGACCAGTTCATTGTATAAACTCGTCAGAAACTTTTCCCCATTATCTCGAAAATACTCCCATGCATTCTCGCCATCGAGAATCACAGGCACGATATATGGATACGGGCTATTCGGCATTATATCTCTAATACCTCTTAAATTAACCAAAAAATCCTGAACTGCTTCATCTGCTTTCCAATTCGAGTATTCAAAACCGATTTTGTCAGAAAGCTTGTGGTCGCGGAAAAATAAGGCCAGTTTTTTATCGCCAATTTCGCGATAAT
Organism: Candidatus Zixiibacteriota bacterium; assembly: GCA_046542255.1. Classification (GTDB taxonomy): domain Bacteria; phylum UBP14; class UBA6098; order JBKHBT01; family JBKHBT01; genus JBKHBT01. The sequence continues at coordinate 25,608 of JBKHBT010000011.1, forward strand.
ATGGTACAAAGAGGCTATCAATTTTCTTAGTGCCTCCCATAGATTTCCACAGAATTTCTTCATCTGTTGCTATCCATTTTACTCCAGCATCGATCATCAGCGGTATTATATCTTCTGCAACGCTACCTTCGGAAGGCCACATTCCCATGGGTTTTTGCCCAATCGATTGCTCAAAATATTCGAGGCCTTTTTCGATTTGCGCTTTCGCATCTTCGGGATAGCTAAATCTAGCATCGGGCATTGGGCTGGAAGTATCTGCTGCTTTGATATTTTCAAAATCGCACAGAATTGGCAGTATCGGATGGTAAAACGGTGTCGTAGTCAACTCAATATCTTCGTTCTGAGCAATTTGCCTGTATTTTGGTATAATGCTGCTTAGCCTTTCCTTTTCCATTTCTATAATAACTTGCTTATCTTTATGGTCGAAGCCAATATCCTTACGAAGAAACTTTTTGATGGCTTTAGACTTTTTCATACTCTGGCCGAACCATGCCATTTCAAAATGCATCTGAAGATCGATTATTTCCTGGTCGGTGAAAGCCTGTGCTCCCTGATTTCTCTTCTTCGAAAGGAAATTGTATCTCGGCGATGTAGCTACGAAATTTTCATGATTGGCTGCAAAGAAATTTTTGACTACAAATTCGCGGCCCTTTTTTGTCATATCACCTGGATGCATCATAAAAAGGTCCTGATATTTATCGGTCAATTCACCATCTGCATATCCCTGAATTTGTTTGAGCAATGATGGAACGAGATTGAAAGTGGCTTTCATCCCCGGAACCTTCTCGACCCAATCGGGCATATCGTAGTAGTCTTTTAGGGCATGAAGGCGTACCCAGGGCATAATACACTTTGAAGAGCCTGCCTCCGAATACCACGGTTGATGCATATGCCAGAGTATCGCGACATAAATTTTACTATTACCACTGGAGTATTTATATTTTCCCATAAGTCCTATCTATTTTTGAAGAATTATTTTTCCCATTTTCATCGAATTACCATCTTGATTTTCTATGCTATATAAATACATACCCGATGGCAATCCCTTCGGATTCCAAGTTATTTTATTTTGCCCATTTTGTAAAGCAAATTCTTCAATTCTTCTCCCGGAAAGGTCCATGATTCTGATTTTCGATGGAGATTTTTCCTGATGATTTTCAAGTTCTATTGTGCATGATGAATTAAATGGATTGGGATATGCGATTGTCGTAATGATATCTGGCAAAATTTGATTCTCGTCAATTTTCTCTATTCTTTCAAGTTCTGTATAGATTGTATCGATATCCGCATAATTTGCATCGAAGCTAAGAGCAAATGTTTCCCAGCTTGCACTTGCGCTTCCTTCTACAGCCGATGGAATAACAATGATTCTCTCGACATTTTCAAGCTCATCGATATACACACCAGCCTCTCCAGAAGAAGGTATTTGCATTCTATTTAACATATATGTTTCATCGGCATTTTCTACTATTGTCCTTAATTTCCAGGTTGTCGATGTAGAACCGTAGATATTCACCAGCATTCCAGGCTGCTCAGGATTTATATTTTCCAGAACGATGTAACTGGATCCGAGAAAATTTGGCCTTCTCGATAAATTCTCGAAAGCGGGATAAGAAGTAATTGTATTTTCGACATAAACAGGATCCCATCTATCGGCATCTTCGAAATAGATTCCGATATCACGATCATAGGTGAACCAATTCCAATAGGAGAATTCGGCAAATTCATATTCGAGAGATGATTCGTATTCTGCAAATGCGCTATCTAAACAAATCGTATAATCATCGATATATCTGGCATTTTCCCAGATTTTGCGAATTGCATTTATACCCAATTTATCCTCGATGAAATGGAAAAACACGCAGCTTCCATACATATGCATTCCACTGGCATTTGTGATACTCACATGTGGTTCTTCATAGAAATTATCGACATATGCGATATAATCATTCACATGATTCCATGCAGCATCTTCCATCCAGGTTGCACCAATCTCTAAAATCCAGGGATTGGCAATGGAGCCTCGATATCCAAGCTGCACTACATGATATAGCTCATGAGCCGAAGTAACCTTGAGGTGCCCCCATGGCGCTCCTTCGGGATCATCATTGGCTGGAAATCCATCGAAATTATTATTAATCTCGATATAGCTGGAGCGGTCATCCCAATCATAATCTCCGGCCTCTATTGGAGTTGTCGAGCCGTAATAATATAGATATCTAACATAGACATCGATATTATCAGCTCCGCCATAGCCTCCATCGGATGGTGGCGGCAGATAACCCAGAGAATCGATTATTAAATCATATGCATATTCGAAATACTCACCCAATGTCTCGACAAACTCCATATCCACACCGCCAGAGCCGGTAGTTTCATAGTGTATTCTAAAATGTCCTTCTGGCGTATCGTATATCTCTTCCAGCGTCTCATCGGGGCTGAGAATCATCTTTGCCTGTTTTTTTACTTCTTCTGGTGCATCTTCCAGTGCGTTTAGAGCTTCAAGGATATAAGGCGTTTTGCTTTTTACATGTACTCCTGGTTCGGGTTGGAAATCATATCGAGCAACTTCGGCGAGATAATCGAGCTGCGCCCGATAACTATTTACATTTTGGGAATTAGCAAATATAACTAAAACAAATAAAAGCATTATTATGGCAGATTTGTTTTTCATTTTTTCTCCTTAAAATGTCAATACCGATCACATTTTTATTATACACAATTTTTTCCATAAACGCAATCTTTTGATTTGCCTAGTTGGTTTCATCGAAAAGTTCCTGCATCGGGCCATAGTATATTAAACCAAAATCCGGCTTTTGTTTCAGGTCTATTATGCCAAATGTGGCATTTTCGTAAAGTGGTGGCCGGTCTGAAGTTGCATATTTTTTATCATATACAATATATCTTATATCGTTTTTAAGGGCTATTTCTTTAGCATTTTTATGATACAATGCCTTTGCTTTGTCGTAAAATTTATCTCTGTCTAATACCAAACCGAAATCTTCCATCATATCCCACCAGACAAAGACAGTTTTCTTATTATAATTATGCGGGCCACCGTCTTTAATATTGGGGTAGATAGCATGTTGCGAGAGAGTCCTGAAGCCATTTCTGTAAATTGGCGTCATAATCGTCTCATCTAACGGGATATGCTCTTTCGTCCATAACTGGATATCTTTCCATTCATAATTTGTGCTATATGGTACGATTTTGCCATTTTTATTATAGCTTTTCGAAACTCTATCGATTGTTCCAACCAGAATAAGGATAATCGATATTGCAATGACAGCTTTTTTCAAGTTTATTTTTTCACGGAAATGATATAATACTGGCAGGCTTCCCAGTGCTAAAATATAAACAAAAATTTGCGCCCATAAATTGCCTTTATCGGCAGTTTGCGCCGATATCAGGAAAAATGGCAAAAAGACAAATAGCAGCCTTTTAAAAGTAATTTCTTTATCGACAAGTTCTGTCATTTTGTCAGCTATTAGAGAAGCTGCCAATATATATAGAAAATACGTCGAGCGCCCCAATTGCAATTGCAAAAAGAGTTTAATAGTGAAAAAATCAGCTATAGCAGCTATTATCAATGCACCTGTAACTGTAATAACTATGGGAAGGGTTTTCCGAAGCTCGGTTCTTTTTCTTAGGAAAAACCATAGGGTCAAGGCAGCGATAATTCTAAGGAAATGCTCCGGCAGCCAGTTTCTAAAGAAAATATACTGCAAACGAACTTCGACGATCTCTCGCCATCTGGCTGTATCAAATGCCATCGAGCTTTCCTGAAAAGCATGCATCACAAAAGGAAACCATGAAAATGAAGAAATGGCAAGAAGCAATACAAGGCCGAAAAGTGGCTTTAGCTTTTTGCCCTGGAAAAACTCTGTGATCATCGATATTCCATAAAAAGAACATGCAAAAATCGCCGTAAAAGGATGCAAAAGAAAAACAAAGCCCGCTAAAAGACCTGCGATAAGCCACCTTTTTCTCGCCAAAAAAGCCAGAACCAAAAAGCTTATGCCCATTCCAATAACAACAGGATGGAAATATGTATAGGGATTAAGCCCAAATCTGCCTGCTGCAAGAGTGGCTTTTGTTATCACAAGCATCGAAAGAAATAGGAATAGCCCAAAGCGCGATCTTCCAAAAAATGTCTCATAGAAATAAATGAGGCTTATAATTAGAAATAAAAGCGAAAAGACAAAAAGAATAGGTATCAGAATCTCGAAATCAATAAATTTCATAAGAGTTGCCAGAGCTTTCCAAATATATACAGGATGGGCATCTATAGTTTCGATTAGAAGGTCATTTGCCAAAAGCTCTGGATTATATTCATTCAATATGAAGGGGATATAAGTCGTTAGATCCGATTGCGCAAAATGATAGCCCTGAAGAAAAGCCAGCGCAAAGAAAATCACGATCATCAAAATTTCGAATCTATATTTTTTAATTATTTCAGTCATTAGTGAACCTTCCTGAGTATTTCAGAATATTGCCTGATGCGGTTTTCGAAATGATATTTTTTAGCTGTTTCTTCACTTATCTGATTATCCAAATTATTGTTTTTCCATCTATCAAAAATATCTAAAACTGTCTCTTTTATTTCCTTTGTATCTAGTGGCGCCGAAAAACCTAAATTATCTTTCTTTATCATTTTATCTATCACGCTATTCTCATTGCATATTGCCAAAATTGGCTTTCTTGCAGCGATATATTCGAAAATTTTGGCAGGAATAACCGAATCACCAGCTAAATCTCCTGGCAATGTGAGTATTAGCAGATTGATATCTGCCTGTTTTTGCATTTTAACAGCTTCTTTATGCTCCAACATTCCTGGTGCATAAATATTTTCCTGGAAATGCTCGAGAATTGGAGCATTTGCATAGATGAAATTATAATCGAGTCCTGCAAACTCCAGCATTGTAGATTCACGAAATTCCTTATTCTCTTCAAATAAATTCGCAAAGATATTCAAGATCAGCGAGGCATTCTGTCCGGTACTTGGGAAACTACCTGTATAGACTATTTTGAAATTATTGCCTTTTTTATAATCTTTATCTGAAGCAATTTCGAAATCAAAGCCATTTGTTACGGTGTTTACATTACTATTGATTTTTTTTAGATCTTCCTCGAAACCCGGTGATGCTCCTACAAGATGATCGAAAAATTCCATAGCAGAATATACTTTCGGCAAAGAAATTTTCCTTCTTATTTTTTGTATTGGATTATCATTTCGAAGGCTATAGAATAAATCACGGAAATCGCCGATTATCTTAACTTTAGGAGTTGTGCTTTTAATCTTTTTGGCAATCCGCAAAAGAGAAAGCGGTGGAACAGTGATTAGAACCTTATTTATATTGTTCTGCTGTATTATTTCTTGAGCTTTAATGGCTGCTTTTTTCTGCCATTTATGCATATAGTCGATATTATATAAAGCCCGAAATGCTGTTTGCAACCTTACACTGATTGGTGTCCTGCCTTCGGAAAAAAGAATTTCCAGATCGCCAGCCGGGATTTTGTGAATTTCTATATCCGGCACTTCCATCGAATGATCCAGGAATATCCAGGGGTTTTTGCCCGATGCCGTCAATAGAATAGGTTCGAATCCGAATTTGGGTAGATATTTGCAAAGTGCAAGAATCCGCCGCACCACTACTCCACCCGAAGGCGGCCAATAATAGCTTATTAAAAGAATCTTATCCATCATAGGCCATGTCTTTTGATATATTTAATAGTACTTAATCTCTTTTGGAAAAACATCCATTTAGCAATACCTATTAAAACAATAAAATCCCAAAAAACGATTTTTCTTTTGAGTAAAGCCGTAATAAGTGGCACTAGATAGCGAACTGTATCAAATGGTAAAAGCAGCAGAAGCTTTGCAATTTCATTGAACTTTGATTTGTATTTCGGGCTTTTTAATCTAATCTGGCCCTCGCCTTTTCCAATCCTTTTCTCCTTTTTGACATTGGCATGATAGCCAATTCGGGCAGGATGAAACAAAAGCGCATTTTCGCAAAATTCCATCTTGAATCCTGCTTTCAAAGCCCTCTCGCACCATTCAGAATCGCCACCAGATATCAAATCATTGCGGAATTTGCCGGCCTTTTCGAATACATGCCTTTTTACAAAAATATTCGCCGTAACCGATCTTCCACGAGCCACCGTGGCTCTTTGATTCATATGATAAATCGAATCGTATTTCTCATAAATTCCCATTTTATCTGAGAAAGTAAATTCGATATTCCCGCCAATTATATCAGCACTGGTTCTATCAAAGCAAGAAATCGCTTCTTTTAGCCAATCTTCAGTCAAAACACAATCACTATCGGTAAATGCCAGTATATCGCCTTTTGATATATCTATGGCTTCATTTCGTGAGGCATATGAACTTTGGATTTTATCCTGAAGAATTAGATTGATGCCTTCATATTTCTCGATAATTTCTCGTGTTTTGTCCTGTGAATTATTATCGACAATATAGATTTCGATTTTATCATGGTCATAACTCTGGGAGCGTAGGCTATCGATTAAAATTTCGATTTCGTCTGCGGCATTGTATGCCGGGATGATTACAGATATCGTTGGCAAATTATTTTTCATTTTAGATAATTCTTTGCTGAAGCACATCGTGCATATGAATCAGGCCGACTACTTTCTGCTTTTCTAGAACAACCAGCGATGTAATTTTATTCTCTTCCATGATATGCAATGCTTCTTCGATTATCATATCCGGCGATATTGTCTTTGGCTCTTTGGTAATGAAATTGAGTATATTCTCTTCTAATGGATGGTCGAATTTTCCGCATTGAATCGCTCTTCGAAAATCGCCATCGGTGAGAATTCCAATAAGCTCATCATTCTTATCATTGACTATAACTACGCCAAGTTTCTTTTTTGTGATAATCAGAATCGCTTCACGCAGGCTTTGTTCGGGACTTGCTGCTGGCAATTCATCAGAAGTATGCATAAGCTCTCTGACTCTTGTTAATCTGGTGCCAAGCGAGCCACCAGGATGGTATATTCTGAATCTATCGCAGGTTAGGCCATCCATTTTCATAAGGCCAGCTGCTATGGCATCTCCGATGGCTATGGTAAGTATAATACTGGTAGTAGGTACAAGCTCCAATGGGTCGCCTTCTTTGGAAGTCGGCAAAATCAGCGATAGATTGGATAATTTGGCAAGAGATGACTCTGAATCTGTAGTGATTGAAATGGTTTTGATACCGTGTAGCTTGAAGGCGCGCATAAGCTCTTTCATCTCTTTTGTTTCGCCGCTTTTGGATATGCATATTGCAATATCGCCATGATCGATAGCGCCAATATCGCCATGCAATGCCTCGGTTGGATGAATAAAAATACTCGCTCTTCCAATACTCGAAAGAGTCGCAGCAATTTTCCTTCCTGCATAGCCAGATTTGCCCAAGCCAGTAATAATAATCCTGCCTTTGACGGAATCTATAAGCTCGACTGCCGCATAAATATCTTCAACCATATCCTTCAGAAGAGAAAGACTCTTTGCTTCATGTTTTATAAGGTTCAGAATAGAATTTTTGATTTTGCTTTCCATTTCAACTGATTGCTCTTTCTATTACAGCTCCAAGTGAAGAAAGCTTTTTCTCCAGCATTTCATAACCTCTATCTATATGATAGACACGGAGAATCTCGGTTTTACCTTTTGCAGCCAGCCCTGCTAATACCAATCCTGCCCCACCTCTTATATCGGATGCCATGACCTTGGCGCTTTTCAAGTGTTTTATTCCTCTAATCGATGCTCTATCACCAAGGTCCATTATATCAGCGCCCATTCTTCGAAGCTCCTGTGCATGTGTAAATCTATTTTCGAAAATGGTTTCTCGCACAAGGCTTGTGCCTTCGGATATAGTGGCATTAGCCATTGCCATAGGCTGCAGGTCGGTCGGGAAACCCGGGAATGGCACTGTAATGAAATTATTTGCAGCCGGCCTTCCCAGCATATTCAAACTGATATGCTCTTCGCCTGTTTCGATTTCTGCGCCCATTTCATTCATTTTATATAGCACTATTCCCAGATGCTCTGGATTTACGCCTTCGACTTTAATATCTCCACCAGTCATCATAGCGCCGAAAAGATATGTTCCTGCTTCTAGCCTGTCGCCCATTGGCCTATACTCTATACCCGATAAAGATTCAACGCCATCGACAATAATATGTGGCGTGCCTGCGCCTTTGATTTTTGCGCCCATTAGATTGAGAAAATCGGCGACATCTTTGATCTCGGGTTCGCATGATGCATTATAGATATTGGTTGTACCTCTTGCCAGAACGGCTGCTGTAAGAACATTTTCCGTTCCGGTGTGTGTCGGCCTATCGAAATATACATTATTGCCGATAAGCTGTCCGACTGTTCCTACGATATATCCATCGACTTCTTCAAAGGTGCATCCGAGTTGTTCCAGGCCCTTCAGATGCTGGTCTATAGGCCTTGCGCCAATATTACAACCACCGGGTAGGGATACTTCGCATCTACCCATTCTGCCCAGAAGAGCGCCCATTACCAATACAGAGGCTCGCATCTTGCGGACAAGCTCATAGTCGGCATGAATGCTTGAAAGCTCTCGAGCATCGATTCTGAGCTGTTGATTGCTATCCATATGCGCTCTTATACCCAATGTGCCCAAAAGCTTTATCATCGTTGCAACATCCTGTATGGCAGGAATGTTCTTCAGTACTGTCTCGCCTTCATCGGCCAAAAGTGATGCTGCGATAATCGGCAAAACAGCATTCTTTGCTGCCCTAACTTCTACTGAGCCTTTAAGCTGATGGCCGCCCTCTATTATAAACCTATCCATTTTGATCCTTTCTCAATTGTTTATCATGTAAGATATAAAAGAAAGCCATAATTTTCAATCTTTTCCAGGAATTATTCCTGAATAGTAATCGAATCTAGAATCTCGGGTTTTATGAAATCGACTTCAACGCGCCTATTGAGTTTCCTATTGACTTCGGTAGTATTTTCTCGAATTGGATTATTTTCACCAAAGCCATTGGATATGAATTTAAAATTGGAATTATCGATTCTATCTCTTATGTATTTTTCTACTGTTAATGCTCTTTTCATCGATAGTTGCTTATTAAAGACCGGGCTTCCAATATTGCATGTATAGCCTTTGATATGGAATTTCCCTTTTGCATATCTATCGGGTAAATCATTTACTATCGTTATTAATGAATCGAGGACATCTTCTGCTGTATTAGATAGATTTTTATTGCCTATATCGCTAAATGGCACACGAAGGCCCATTAGAAGGATTTTCGGATATTCGAATTGTTTTTGCCTTTGCTTTTGAAGCTCTTCTTCTTGTTCTCGAAGCTGGGCCATCTCATCGAGTGATTCTTCTATATACTCCGGCAACATCTCGCCTTTAACACGATATTTCCCATATCGCTTGACCTGAAAATCATCGAAATTAATGACAATCTGATGGGTCTGGCCATCGAGTCTTTTCATAACTGGTTCGTATTTTGCTGTATAACTGTGCATTATAAGTGATAGAAGGTAGTTTTCTTGCCACATATCGAATACATCATAGATATAAGTTCCGCCTGTTGAATATGCGAGATTTCCGAGCAGCTTATGCCCGAATTGACCGGTACTTAGAGCAATTACATTTATATCTTTTTGCTTGAGATATTGTATGACACTGGAAATTTTGACATAGTTTCTTTCATCCGAAAAGCTATCGTCTGTAATTAAGATTATTGCTTTTTGCTTTGTCTGATGGGCTTCTATCATATTTGCGGCTTTATATAGAGCTTGCAAAAGCTTTGTTCCATCGGGATTTGCTCTTTGGGTAAAATCCTTAACCTCTTCGACTATTTCAATTTGATTATAGAATTTGTCCATTGATACAAAATTAGCAGCAAATCTCGCAACAGAAAAACTATCTGCGGGAATCTCTCGCATAAGATTAATCATCAGAGAGTCCATCTTTTCGTAGTACAAGCGCATCGAACCACTTTCATCAACAAGAAAGAGCACGCTGGAATTTGGCAAAAGTCCGAATCTTTCCAGATCGATATTTTCTATTTGATAGGTCTTACCACCGACCTGCTCGATCAGGTCAATATTATCTATCGTGAGTGTGTCGCTGTATTCCCATAGATAGGTTATCAAAACCGAATCTGGGAAATCTTTGGACTGAACACTTGTTTGATTCTCAATTTTAGATAATTCCCAGAAAGGCTGCCATTCAGGTGAAATCTGTGGCGCTTGAGAACATGAGAAGATAATAATTGATAATAAAATCAAAAATGCTACTAACAAAAACCTTCTCATCTACTGCCTCTTAATTGGATCATATGAAAAATATTGTTAATAGCGAATATCGATATATACTTCATCTCGAATTCTATCCAGATAGCTTTGCAAAAGCTCTGTTTTTTTGTTTTGTATTGCCATTTCTCTAAGCATATCGTAATCGTCATCGATATTAAGCGTTCTTGACTCTTCGTATTCGGTGAGCTTAAATATATCTGCCTGCTTGTTTCTGATTACCGGGGGCAATATATCGCCTTCATTAGCATTTTCAATACTCCTTCTAAGGCCTTCTTCAAGCTGATTGAGTTCGAAATGGCCGATATCGCCTTTTTGATCTTTGGATACCGGATCGACTGAATACAACTCGACAAAAGCTTCGAAAGAATCGGGATTTTCAATCAATCTTTCATAAATCATATTAACATATTCTTCAAATAAGCCCTCATCCGATTTCTCAGGTATTGGCACAGTAATATGCTCGAGGGTTGCTTGAGATGAATTTCCATCGACTTTTTTGAGAATATGGAATCCATTAGGGCTTTTGACAATACCGCTAATAGAGCCAATATTTATGCTAAAAGCAGTGCTATCTAAGCTATGATGGAGGTCGCCTCTTTTGAAAGTGCCCAATTTTCCAGAAAATACGCCCAGGGTTGGATACTTTTCTTCGAGCTTCTGCCCAATTTCTTCGAAATCCGTTTTATCATCGATTTCTTCGGAAATTTCAAGGGCAATTTTTCGCAGGCTATCGAGTATCTGAAGATTTTGCTGCTCTTCCAGTACTACTGCAGCTAACCTAACCGAACGCGGTCTTTCGGGAATACTGTCTTTGTATTTATGATAGAAACTATCTACATATTCTCTATTTACTTCGATATTCCCAAATTTCTTTTCGATAAATTGTTGTTTGAGAATCATTTCTTCTAAGTTTTCTCGCATTTGTCTTTTGAATCCCGGAAGGGTGTACCCTTCTTGAGCAAGAGCAGTGCTAATCATTTCTTCATTTGCAAAGCCTTGCTTGAATTGATTCCATCGCTCCTGGAATTGCTGATCGAGAAAATCATCGGTAACAATTATGCTGTCTATAATGGCTGCTTCGAGCAGCAGTTTTTCATCAATCATTTGCTGAATTTTTTCGCGAATCAAATTTTGATAGGCAAGCGAATCCTGAGGAATCTCGCCGCCTGTCTCAACTAGAACGGCCATTTCAACCTCTGTCAGAAGAATGGGTGATTCCGATACAACAGCGACTATTCTTTCTTTCAAAATCGATTCTTCGGAAGCGATAAAAACTGAACAAATAACTAGTATTAAGATAATTTTTCTCATATATCCCTATTTATCATTAAAAGCGAATCGAGTACAGCCTGATTGATTTGTGGTTTATGGTATTGTATCAGGCTGTCGATTATCGCTTTTCTAATTTCTTTTTGTTTTCTTTTGAACAAAATGTTTTCGATTTCACCTTCGAGTTTGGTAATATTATGTAAAGTGCCTTCTCTGCCAAAATCCTTATAATAAATTATGAAATAACCGACGGGTGATTTTATTGGTTCTATAAGGCTGCCTTTTTTGCTATCATCGATTTTTTCCGCTATATCATCGATGATATTGTCTTCTGCGACAAAACCCTGATCGATTGAATTTGTATCGATATTTAATTGTTTTGCAATCTCAACAAATTTCTCGTATATGAGTGAATCATCCGCTTCATCTAATACATCATAGACGCTATCTGCCATAGCTTCGCTTCTAAGCAGCATTTGATAGATCCAATATTCATCGGTTTCTCTTGCAAATTGAACTTGATTTTGGCGATAGTATTCTCTAATTTCATTTTGATTTATCTCTATTCTTGGATTTACTATTACGTCCAAAAAAACCTGCTCCAAAATCTCCTGCCTGGCTGCATTCAACCTAGCCTTTACATCCGGATCCTCATCGAGCTGTCTTTTGCTTACATCCTGCACAATAATTTCATTATGTATATATCTCTGAAGGTAATCTCTTTTTTCTTTTTCGGACATAAATTTCCATACATCAGGCGGTATCGAATTATAGAATTCATTAGCTTTGATTTCTTTACTATCGAATTCCACCAAAACTGGGCCATCGGCATCCTTATTACAGGATGCCGATATAGCCATAAAAAAGGCAATTATCAAAAAGGTTTTACTTAGAGCCTTTTTCAAATCTATTTTAGTTTACTTTCTTTGTTTTGCCAGGTTGCGCACTGCCTTGATCCATAGGTTCGCCCTTGGATTCATATTTGCTTTTGTCGATTGTTTCAGCCAATTTGTCTTCGAATACTTTTACATTGTATTTAGCTTTGGCTTCTTTTACCCAATTTTCCATGACAGACTGTCTTTTGTCGCGTGAGAGTTTGCTCATGATACGTGTTTTGACTCTATCGAATGGCTTCAACTCTGCTTCTTTTCTATCGACTAATTTAATTATAGAGTATTTTCCTTTATTTGCGATAGGACCGGCTATTTCGCCCTTTTCGAGCTTTTCGGCAGCATTGAACAATTCAGGGTATCTTCTGTTATCAAAATAATTTAGCTCGCCATCGAGTCTTTTGGCTGCATTTCTGAGTGTATGCTTTGCTGCGAGTTTTTTCATATCGGCACCGGCTTTGACTTGTCCGAGAAGGTCTTTAGCTTCTTTCTCGGTTTTAACCTGAATTTCGATGACCTTTACTTTTTCCGGATCCATGAATTCTTCTTCATGTTCCTCATAATATTTCTTCATCTCTTCTTCGGTGGGTTCTGCCTTTGCATAAATATTATTCTTCCTGTACTCATTAATGATAGATTTATTTAACTCTTCATCGTACATTTCTTTGAACTCTTTGGTATCTTTGATATTGAGCTCTTCGGCTCTTTTAACCAATAAATCATTAAATACTGGGCTACCCATTTCGATAAACTTTTTGACATCTTCTTTGGTATTCATAGGTGGCATTCTGAATCTTTGCGAGTTCTCCATCAAAGAATCAAGTGACTTGATTGTGAATTTGCCATACTTATATTCGGTAATGACTTTATCCATCTCATCTTCTGTAAACTTTGGCCTGGCGGTAGATTGTCTTCTCTGGTCTTGTTCATCGATGTTTTCAACAGCTGCCATATATTTATCTACGATAAGCTGGAGAGTTTCTTCATTGTATTTGAAATTGGCATTTTCAATGATACCTTCGATAAATTGATCGCGTAACTCGGCTTCTTTTTGTTTTTTGAGCATATCTTTTGTTCTGTCCATATCCTTTTCGAGCTCAGCGGTATCTTTTTCTCTGGAATCGACTCTTTTGATAATATGCCATCCGAAACGTGTCTGTACCGGTTCTGAAATTGCGCCATCTTCGAGTGCAAATATTGCTTCATCGAATGCTGGAACCATTCTGCCCTGTGAGAACCATCCAAGGTCTCCGCCTTTGTCTTTATTGCTGGTATCTGTGGAGTATTCTGCTGCCAGTTTTGCGAAATCTGCGCCACCCTGTAATTTCTCATATATCTCATCTGCTAATTCTTTGTCATCAACCAGAATGTGGCTTGCTTTCACTTCCTCAGCTTGCTCTTTGATGAATTCCTGAAGTTCGGCTTCTGTGGGTTCTGCTTTCGAGCGTATTTCTTGCTCATACATTGCATTAAGCATAAAGCTCTGTTTCTTGTTTTCTAATGATTTTTGCAATGTAGTATCTGCTTCGATATTTTCATCTTTTGCGGCAAGAAGAATAAGTTTGTCTTCGATCATTCGATCGAGTCTTTCTCGCCTATTTTTTAGCTCATCCTCAAAGCTTTTAAATCGCGCTTTGCCAAAGACTTCATTAATATCTTCTTTTGTGATTTCATATTTTCCGACTTTTGCGACGGCATTTTCCGAAGCTTGTTCACAAGCCCAAAATACGACAAAAGCCAAAAGAACTAAAACCATGATTACACGGATACGCATAGTTCCTCCTTTATTGTTTTAATATTTACTTTTGCTAAATATAACATAATCTAATATTTTTTCATAGACTCTTTTTGAGAAATTAGCTTATTTTGCTTGATCTTTAGGTCTTCTAATTTCTTCTTTTCTCCATTAACAATCTCTTCGGGTGCCCTATTGACAAAATTCTCATTTGCCAGCTTGGATTCAGAGCTTTTTATCATAGATTCGACATGCTTTATTTCTTTTTCAATCCTGTTTAGCTCTTTTTCAACATCGATGATGTCTCCCAGAGGCAGATATATCTCGACTTTCCCGATTACGCCATTTCCGCATAGGCCATCCGGTTTCTCGGGACTAAGGACTGCATTATCTAATCTTGCGAGCCTGCGTAAATCATCCAGTAAATTATCTAAGTATTTAGCATCATCATCGGGAGCTACGATATGAAGCTCACCGCTCTTCTGGCCTGCTATACCAAAAGATGCTTTGATATTACGTACTGATCCTACGATTTGCTTAAACATTTCAAAATCCTTTTCAGCATCTTCAGATATCTTAGAACCATCGCTGTCCGGAAAATGTTCTATTGTAATAGATTCAGATAAATCTTTTAGAAGTTCTTCCGCTTTAATTTTTTGGAAAAGCTCTTCTGCGACAAAAGGCGTAAAGGGTTGTAGCATAATCAGCGTATGGTAGAAGCAGTTCAAAGCAACCTTTTCTACAGTCGATGACTCATCCTGGCCGAATCTTGGCTTTATCATCTCCAGATACCAATCGCAGAATTCTGCCCAGAAGAAGGAATAGATCGCCTTTATACTTTCAGCAAGATTGAATTGATCTATGTTTTTTGAGACAATATATATTGTATTATGTAATTTCGAGAGGATATACTCATCTTCTGGCTCCAGCTCATCCAGTTCGGAAAGCTCTGCTATTTTGTAACTGCCTTCAACCTTATCCAAAAGGAATCTTGCCGAATTCCAAAGCTTATTGGTGAAATTTCTACCCTCTTCGAAGCTATCCATGCTAATAAAAATATCCTGCCCTGCTGCTGCCTGATAAAGCATAGTAAATCTTAATGAATCACGGCCATATTTATCTATTACATCTAAAGGGTCGATGCCATTGCCCAGTGATTTGGACATTTTTCTGCCCTTCTCATCACGTACAGTACCATGAATATAAACATCTTTAAATGGAATTTCGCCTGTAAAATGAATCGAAGCCATTATCATTCTGGCAACCCAGAAAAAGATAATCTCATTTGCAGTCGATAGAGCATTTGTCGGGAAAAATGCTTTCAGGTCTTCGGATTCATAATCGGGCCAACCCATTGTGGCAAATGGCCATAGCCATGACGAGAACCAGGTATCGAGGACATTTTCGTCCTGCCTGAGTTCTTCTGCGCCGCAATATGGACATTCTTCCGGCATCTCTCTTGCAACGGTATATTTTCCACATGAATCACACCAATAGACAGGCATCCGATGTCCCCACCATAGCTGCCGCGATATGCACCAGTCTTTGATATTATTCATCCAATTGAAATAAACGCCTTCCCATCTTTTGGGGTGAATTCTAACTTTTCTGCGGCGTACAAGTGCGATAGCTGGCTCTGAAAGCGGTTTCATTCGCACAAACCATTGATTGGAAAGAAATGGCTCAATTGTAGTATCACAACGGTAGCAATGTCCAACGGCATGTTTGTGTTCATCGATTCCGACCAATAGGCCGAGCTTATCGAAGATCTCGACAACTTTTTTTCTGGCTTCGTATCTATCCATGCCTTTGATTTTATCACCAGCGAGCGCAGTCATTTTACCATCTTCGCCGATTACCTTGATTCTATCTAATTTATGTCTATTGCCTACTTCGAAATCATCCGGGTCATGGGCGGGCGTTATTTTTACTGCGCCAGTTCCAAATTCTGGATCAACATGAGTATCTGCGACTATTGGAATTTCTCTTTCAATGATTGGAAGAATCACGGTTTTCCCGACAAGGTCTTTATATCTCTCATCATCGGGATGAACCGCTACAGCGGTATCGCCAAGCATTGTCTCTGGCCTTGTTGTAGCTACTGTAACAAATTTATTTTTATCATGTTTATATGGATATTTCATATGCCAGAGTTTGCCATTTTCTTCCTGATGTTCGACCTCGTCATCTGCCAGCGCAGTACCACATCTTGGACACCAGTTTATGATATAATTGCCACGATAAATCAAATCCTGCTCATGCAATCTGATAAAAACTTCTTTGACAGCATTAGAAAATCCCTCATCCATCGTAAAACGGGTTCTATTGAAATCGCATGATGCGCCAAGTTCTTTTAGCTGTTTTAGGATTCTTCCGCCTTTTTTCTCTTTCCATGCCCATAGCATTTCCGAGAAGGCTTTGCGGCCGATTTCTTCTTTTCGTTTATTCTTTTTCGCAAGCTGACGTTCTACCATATTTTGGGTTGCAATACCGGCATGGTCTGTGCCTGGGAGCCATAGAGTGTTCAGGCCCTTGGCTCTATGGTATCGGATAAGTACATCCTGTATTATATTATTTAATGCATGGCCGAGATGCAGTACATCTGTAACATTCGGCGGTGGTATTACTATCGAATAATGTTCTCTATTATCGGGCTTGGGAGAAAAGTATCCATTATCAAACCAAGATTTTAACCAATGTGATTCGCTCTTTTGAGGATCATATATTTTTTCAAGTTTCATAGTTATACTCCTTCAGTATAATATGCTACAAAAAATAGGAAATAGACCATTTATGTCAACAGTTTTTATATTATTGCCGACTATGATCTATGCTTGTTTTAAAATTTAATTCTATAAAATATTAAACTGTGTCAAAAGATCAATTAATTCTTCAATGCGAAAGGGTTTCTTCAAATGGCGAACCTTGATATCCATATTCTTTTGGAGCCAAAATCTATCTTTTGCTGTACACATTATTATGGTGGCATCGCCAGAATTTTTATTTATTAGAGAAGCATATTGACTTCCATCATCAGCGCCAAGAGATACATCGAGAAAAATTAATCGATATGTATTTTTATCCATAAGTGAAAGAGCAGATTTGGGCTTTTTAGTAATGTCAAAATCGATATTTTTTTCATCAAAAAAAACACTTAAAAAATCTATAACAGTTTCATCATCTTCAATTAATAAGATTCTTTTGGACATATCATTTATCACTTTCGAGAAAAGATTTGATGAAGGGCTGGATATTTCCATCTAAAACCGAGCTTGCATCGGTTATTTTTAGATTTGTTCGCAAATCCTTAACCATTTTATATGGATGCAAAACATAACTTCTAATCTGTGAACCCCATTCTATCTTCTTTTTTGAACCTTCCATTTTTTGGCGTTCTTTATCGAGTTTTTCTTTTTCATGGGCATATAATCTTGCTCGAAGCAGTTTCATAGCTGTATCTTTATTTCTATGTTGCGATCTTTCGGCCTGTGATTGCACTACAATCGAAGTAGGCAAATGGGTAATCCTGACAGCTGAGTCGGTCTTATTGACATGCTGTCCGCCGGCTCCAGAAGCTCGATATGTATCGACTCTAATATCCTCGTCATTTATCTCTATTTCGACATTATCTTCGATTTGTGGATATGCAAATATAGATGCGAAAGAAGTATGCCTTCTGCTATTTGAATCAAAAGGCGAAATCCTAACCAGCCTGTGTACACCAATCTCAGAACGTAAATAACCATATGCATAGTCGCCCTCTATAGTCATGGTTGCTGATTTGATTCCGGCTTCATCGCCGGGAGTTACTTCGATTAGCTGGGTCTTAAAATTCTCGATTTCACAAAATCTCGTGTACATTCTAAGAAGCATATCAGACCAATCACAGGCTTCTGTGCCGCCGGCTCCAGAATGAATAACCAGAACTGCATCTTTATCATCATCCGGGCCAGATAAATAAAGATCCAGTTCCATGGAAGATACCAGTTTTTCACTTTTCTGGTATTCTGCATAGAACTCTTTGAAATCTTCGTCTTCTTCAGAGATCAGTTCACTTAGTTCCTGAATATCTTTGACCTGCTTTTGTAGATTCTTGAAGCGTTCTAACCTGGTGCTTAATCTTTTTCTTCTCCGCAAAACGACATCACTATCAGTACGGTTCCAAAAATTAGAATCCGTCATTTCTTCGTCTAATTTTGCTATCTCATCATTGATCTCGGACGGGTCAAAGATACTCCTTGAGTTTACCGATTCTTTCAACAAGCCCCTCTATGTCAACATCATATTCTATCATTTATATCTCCTTTTCAATTTGGTCAATTTATTGCATAAAGAGAAATAAAGCAAATGGTTTATTTCTATGCATATAATAAGCAAAACCGGAAGCCGAAGCTTCCGGTTTTGTAAAGTTTTATATTATAGATTTAGTTAGCTGACTGTGCCTCGACCTTGTCTTCGATGCGCAAGTCCTCGCCTTCTTTATCTGTCATAAACTCGATTACAACACGACGATTGATTGTTCTTCCTTCTGGAAGGTCATTCTCTCCGATTTTCTCGGTAATAAGCTCATCATCGTCCCATTTATTGATAATATATGGTTTATTATCGGCATAGCCTTTATATGTTAGAGTTGTATTGTGGGCGCGGAGCCATCTATTGAGTTCGGAATTATTCTCGAGGCCAAGAAGATAGATCAAATATCTTCTGAGATTTTCTTCTTCTTTTTGTGCTCTGAAAATCGAGAGTTCACGATTTCTGTGGTCCATGCCAATTACGTCTGTATGTCCGCCAACAATGGCTTCCATCTTCGTCTTAGGCTCTCTGGCTTTATCGATAAATTTCTGCGCTACGTATTCAACACGGCTCTCTAAGAATGGTGATTCCGAAATCTTAACATCGAATCCGAACTGAACAAGCACCAATGTTTCGAGCATCTGCTGACGCTGCGAAACCTGAACATCGATTGTATCTGAAACAGTTGTAAATGACTGTCCGAGTTTGTCTTCGATTTCGAGTTTACAGAAATATGCATCTGTCGGATTAATCAAATTACCATTGGCATCTTTCCAATCCCAGGGTACTCCGTCTGGTATATTGCCATCGCCTTTTGCCAGCTCGACAAATTCATCTCCATCGGAATCGACAATAGAGATTTTATAACTGGCAACTCCAGCTTCGACATTGGAAGTAATATTGACAAAGTTGACCTGGTCCTGATTCATTTCATAGCCACTGGCTGCAAGTTTCCCCTCGAGCGGGCGATAGATAAGACTCTCACCACTAAGGCTAATTTCTGCACGTCCATGGTCAACATGATAATCTGTATTTGCTTTTATAAAAATGCGTTTTCTGAAGCGCTCTGCAAAATCCTGTCCCAAAATATTGCCAAGCTCATTTCTGACTGCTTGTGCACGATCAAAAGCCAGATTAACCGGTCTGCTTTCATTCTCAGTTGTAAAGCCTTGAATAAATAGTATTAGCTCGGGATTTCTTTCCATAAGATTCTTGATTTCATCGGCACGTCTTTTCATAGATGCAAGTGCTGATTTATCGATATCTGTCTCATTCTTATCGAAATATAGAACAGGATTAAAATCTTCGAATCCTTTGACATAAGTATCGAGTTCTGCTCTTCTGTTTTCTGATTCTGCCAGGGATTTATCTTTTTCGAGATGCTCTTCTGTTAGTCCCGATCTTCTGAGTGATGGGTCATAAGAGGTAACATCGACAGTTTCAAATTGATTGCCTACATCTGGCCAATATCTGGCAAAAACGCTCTTTACAGCCTTTGCACGGTTGATTGCCAGGCGTTCGCCATAATCTGGCATATTTGGAGCTTCCGATTCCGGGCTGAAATGGCCACGTACATTGATTTTGATATCAGGATTATCTTTAAGTCGATATGCCAAGATATTGATCAAATGCTGGAATCTATCCTGTATCCTATCGGAATGTGGGTCGAAAAAGAAAATCGGTACAACCGGTTCCTCTTCGCGGATGAGAGTAAGTTCAGATACTTCGAGCTGATTTTCCAGAGGTGAAACAGTTCCTGTTGGAAGCGGGAATACATCACATTCTATGCTTCCTTTATTATTGTCTTCGTCAAACTCATCGATTTCACCATAAATTTCCGGTTTTATTGAACCATCGTCATCGGCGACTGCATAAAATTGATAATGTCCTTTTTCTTCGGGTGTCCAAAGGAATTCGAGTTCGATTTCTTCACCGACTGCAAGTTTATCTTCTACCAAAATCGGGGCTGCAGCATTAACCCATCCCATCTCTGTATCGTTGTAATATAATGATACAGAAAAATCTCCTACTTCTTTCTCGCCAAGGTTTTTAACTACTGTGGTAATAGCAACTTCTTCTCCAATAATGGCATTTTTCGGATAGACATTCATGCTTCCTGTCGGGATAGCAAGGTCGTATAGAGGTTTAGGTGGTGGTAGAAAACGAAGTGATAAAGAAACTCTATGTGATGTCGAACCGGTTTTCCTGATCTCGGTAAGTGGATACATGAAAGCATAATCCAACTGCATATCCAGGAACTTTTTGGAACGATATGAAAAACCAAATGTATATTCTTCGGGGTTAGCACCTGTCCTAAGAGCGATGGCTTTGTCCATGAACCAATATTCGACACCGCCATAGGGTTTGAATTGGTTGCCGCCGTTAATCTCTTGCATATTATAGCGGAAATCACCTGCAACGGTAAAAACATTGCGGAATGTATAAGCTGCACCCGTTCTAATAGTCATTGGAATCTGGCCTGCTTCGCCTACGCCTTGCCAGCTCATATCTGGCTGATTGAGATTGGCAGCATTGAGGCCGAGTGAAAGGTTTCTGGATGGTTTATACATCAGGCCAAAGCCTCCGGTGAATCCCATTTGATTCCAGCCACCTACAAACATTGGATCGAGTGCAGGGTCGCCAATATCGTGGCTGGCATCTCCAGCTCTTGGGTCGTAGCCGATATTGCCCTGGGTAACGCCATTCATAAGTAAACGGCCATTAACACCGACACTAAATTTATGGCCTAAAGTTTTTGCATAGCCTAAATTAACGGTGGACTCTTTCCAAATATTTGAGTAAAAATGTGTCATAGAAAGAGATATCGAACCGGCATTATCAAAATGATGTAGATATGACAAAAAGCCTTCGCCGATATTGTCGCCATCGACACCAAGGAAAAGCCTTGAAAACATGCCTGTTACGATACGTTCTTTGCCGTAATCCATACCAGCAGGGTTCCAATAAGGAGCATTACCATCGTCAGCAATTGCAACGAATGTCCTTCCCATCCCCAGCGGCCTTGCACCAAAAGCGTCCTCGACACTTTGGGTCTGCGCAAAAAGCAGTATCGGTAATAATATTAAACCAAACCAAATAGTGTACTTACGAAGCATAGTTAAACCTCCTGAATAATTTCTACATACCTCTAATCAATTATAAGTTTTTATTTAACAAAAATCAACAATTTTTTCATTATACTTAGTCTTTTTTTCATAAAAGCCATAATTATTCTTGTATTTCCAGTTTTACAGGCGCAGTACCAGTCGAAATCATGTTTATTTCTTTTGCTGCGGATTTAGATAAATCTATAATTCGCCCCTTTACAAAAGGCCCTCTGTCATTAATTCTTACTATGACACTTTCCCCATTTAAATAGTTAGTTACTTTTACATTTGTTTGAAAAGGAAGTGTCCGGTGGGCTGCTGTTAGCTCATTCATATCGAATACTTCTCCACAGGATGTTTTTTTTCCATGAAATTCATCGGCATAATAAGATGCTACTCCAATCTGATAAAGCATCAAATCGCCTTTCATTCTACGGGAATAGAACCTTGGATAAGCAGAGCAACCAGCAAAAAATATCACAAAAATCAAAAGTATCGATATGATTATCTTATTCCTCAAGACCGTTTTTCCTCCAAAAATCGCCACAAATTTCATTTATGTCTTTATAATCGTGTCTATCAAAATATTCTAATAAGAAATCGATTGTTTGATATGGCAGCTCTGGGTTCCCAAAAAGGCCACTTCCAATCTGAACAGCCTGGGCACCTAAAGAGATGAATTTTACTGTATCCTCTGGCTCTATTATTCCACCGATACCTACAAGTGGAAATCCTTTTAACCTTTTAACGATATCATATATCGCTTTGAGAGCGATGGGCCTAATCGCAGTGCCAGATAACCCGCCAATTATATTTCCGAGCCTTGGCTTTAGAGTTTCTGCATCAATTTCCAGAGCAGGGACGGTGTTTATAGCTGTTATTGCATCGGCTCCAGCTTTCTTTGCCGAAAATGCGATCATACCGATATCAGCAACCTGTGGTGAAAGCTTCACCCAAAGAGGTTTATTGGTGATAACCCCTTTTAATTGTTTGACTGTATCGTAACAACCGTCAATGGACGTTCCATATGAAATCCCCCCCTGGCTGACATTCGGACATGAAAAATTGGCTTCTATGGCTGCCGGGAAATCAAGATTATCGACCTTTTCTGCAAGCCTAATGAAATCGTCATCGGTAGAGCCGGCGATGCTTAAAATTACTGCACAGTCGAGTCTTTTTAAGAAATCATGGTTTTTCTCGATAAAATTATCAAAACCTTCATTTTCGAGGCCTATGGAATTTAGCATTCCAGCATCTGTTTCCCAGAGTCGGGGTGGCTTATTGCCGATACGTTCATCTATGGTTATCGTTTTGGTGACAATTCCGCCAATTCTGGAGAAATCGATAATCTCGGAATATTCTTTGCCATTAGCTACTATTCCCGATGCAAGCAGGATCGGATTTCGAAGCTCTACACTGCCGACATTTGTTTTTAATCTATCATTCATAATCTAATCTCATTCAGATAAAAAACGGGCCCATCTTTGCATACTTTTTTGTATCCATCAACTGTCATAACAGAACAGCCCATACATGCGCCGATTCCACAGGCCATTCTCTCCTCCAGAGAAATTAGTGTCGGTATTTCGTTAAGTATTTCCATATTTTGCATTGTCCTGTACATATCTTCTGGGCCACAGGCATATACAATAAGTTCTTTATCATTTTTGCTTCTTATCAGGGCTTCCAAGACATCGGTAATATAGCCTCTGTATCCGGCTTTGCCATCCATCGAAGCTAACCTGGCACGGCCAGGAATAATATTAGCCAAAACTGTATCATCTCCGATATTCTCGCCGTATAAAAATTCAGGCCAAAAATTTGAAGAAACAAGCCTTGTATATAGAAAATAAAGAGGCGCAATCCCGAGCCCTCCTGCCAAAAGAATGGGTTTTAATGACTGATTAGGTAATGGGAAACCACCGCCAAGCGGGCCTAAGATTTTTATCATATCGCCTATTTTGCAATTAAAAAAACGCTCAGTACCTTTGCCACTGCGCCGTATCAAAAGATGCAGGTCTTTATCGTTAATATTGAAAATACTCATCGGCCTTCTAAGAAAACTTCCCGGCGATTCGATCATAACAAATTGCCCAGGCCTGGATATTTCGGCGATACTCGGGCAATAAAAAATTAGCTCGATCACATCTTCACGCCGTCTATCTATACCAATTATTTTAGATTTTGTTTCGTAAAAATTCTGCTTATGCTCAGGTAACATTAATCCCAACCCTAAAAAATTATTGATATTAATATAAGAAACGTGAAAACTAATTTAAAGGAAAATCGTGAAATTTTTTAGCAATTTTTTAATGAAAATGCAAAATACAAGATATTTTTATAAATGCCTTGACTAATTAAACTCTCAATATAAATTAAGTAAACTTTAAAGGGAGGATTTATGAAGCTACCCGGTATTTTAAGAATTATTTGGAAATTCAAGGATAGATATACTTTGCGGCGTATTTTTAATTTCTTTCTGAGTTATATATCAGAAGTATTAAGCTATATTCTGAAAAAGCCAATTGTATGGGGAGCACCTGTCTGGGTCATGATCGAACCTACAAATATGTGCAATTTGAAATGTCCCGCCTGCCCCTCCAGAGCCGATGCTCGTAATTTCACAAATGGTAAGATGGATATGGATGTCTACCGTTCGATAATCGACAGAATCCACAAGAAATCTATTGGCGTTTTTCTTGCTCATCGTGGTGAACCATTTGTACATCCTGAATTTCTGGAAATGGTAGAATATGCAAGAAAAAAGAATCTTATTGTCCGCACCAGCTCGAATATGCATTTCATTAAAGATAAAGAAACTGCATGCAATCTTGTAAAGGCAGGGATGGATTGGATGATTGTGGCATTAGATGGTATAACTCAGGAAATATATTCACGATATCGCCGCGGCGGGAATCTTCAGACGGTTCTGAATGCCATGAAATATATAGCACAATGCAAAGAAGAGCTGGGAAAGAAAACCCCTCATCTCATGGTTCAATTTCTACTTTTCGGGTACAATGAACATCAGATAGAAGATGCAAGGCGGCTCTCATATGAAATTGGTGCCGATGGATTCTATTTGAAGACTGTTCAGGTTTTCGGGAAGATGCAGGGCGATGATCTTTTGCCCAAAAATCCCAAGTATCGACGATATGAAACGGATAAGAATAGCGAATTATCGCTAAAAATAAAGCATAAGAACCGTTGCAAAAGAATCTGGCGATACTTAACGATCGAATGGGACGGCAGAATTGTCCCATGCTGTATCGATTCTAATTGGGATTTCCCGATTGCTGATGTCCGGGAAGGCGATCTGGATTCCTGGTGGAAAAACGATGATTATATGAAATTCCGCGAAAAGGTACTCAAAGACAGAATGTCGATAAAGATGTGTACCAATTGCATGGAAGGTGTTCCACTTTATCTCAATAGATAGGATAATCAAATGCATATTTGCATGTTAGCTAGTACTCATATTCCACTCGATACTAGAATTTATCATCGTGAAGCAAAAACGCTTGCAGAGAATGGGCATCGTATTACAATAGCTACTATGTCCAATCATGTGAAACCGGATGATCGAGCAAATATCGATTTCAAAATCTTTGAACGCCCCGAAAATCGATTCAAAAGATTGTTTGATAGCCTTAAGCTCTTGAAATGGGCATTATTATCGGAGGCTGATGTATTCCAGATTCATGATATTGATATACTCTATTTTGCACCAATACTAAAAATACTTAAAAGAAAAAAAATTATTTTCGATGCTCACGAAACCTTTGTCGAGAATTTCTCTATAAAAAAATGGATACCCAAATTTTTAAGGCCTTCTGTGGCTCTCTTGGTCAAATTATATGAAAAGTTCAATACTTCCTTTGTTTATAAAGTTATTGTCCCTGTTGAGATTATCGGACAAAGATATGGCAAAAAGGCATATCTTTTAAGAAATTTCCCAATAATAGAGAAAAATTATATAGACTTCCCAAAAAAGCAAAATTCTATTTGTTATGTTGGAGGGTTATATAAAGAAAGAAGAATTGAATGGATTATCGAGCTTGCATCAAAGCTAAAAAATTACCACGAATTAAAAGATTATACCATCGAGGTCTATGGGCCTGTTTTCCCACATTCTGAGATTCAACACTATGAAGAGTTGGCCAAAAATATCGATTCCGATTATTTGAAAATGCATCCGCAGAGAATCACTTTCGAAAAAGCCAAAGAAGTTTTTGCTCGTTCACGGTTTGGCTTGTGTTTTTTCGAAGATAAGGAAAGATTTCATCTTTCGCTTCCTGTTAAGGTCTTCGAATATATGGCCTTTTCAGCTATTCCTGTCTTATCATCTATTAAATCGATGCAAAACTATATCGACCATATGGAAAATGGCATTTTCGTTGAAGACGAAAATCAAGAAAAATTACTTGAATTTTTAGTCCAACTGCACCATGACCCAAGTAAAATGGAAAATATTTCAAAAAAGGCATATAGAGATGCTTCCGAAAAATATAATTGGAAGATGGAATCAAAAAGATTACTCGATTTGTATTCGAAAATTTAATATCCGGTCCCCTAATATTATGCCAAAAACTAATAAAATCACTCAGCAAAAAGCGAGTAGAACCTTATTTGCGCCAGACAATGCTTATGTTTAAGCACTGTCATACTTCAGATTAGAGGATTTTGAATGCGCGCTCGAGAAATTTATCCTATATGTAATACTTATTAACTATGGTTTATGAATAGTTTTAGAAGTGATTGCTGCTTCTACAAGATGATAAAACAGTGGCGCTGGCTTTTTAAGTGTACTCTTTAGCTCGGGATGGAATTGCGTTCCTATGTAAAATCTATGTCCAGGAATTTCCATTATCTGCTTGATTTTCTCTTTGGGATGATGGCCGGAGAAAATCATGCCTTTCTTTTCGAGTTTTCCAATATACTCAGGATTAATTTCATAGCGATGTCGGAATCTTTCACGAATTTTGGTTTTGCCATAGATTTTGTTTGCCCGAGTATGCGGTTTTATCTTTACATCTTGCCCGCCAAGCCGCATTGTTCCGCCTTTTTGTTTTACTTTCTTCTGGGATTCTAAAATACAAACAATCGGAATATCGACTTCGCAACCATCGTCTTCGACCTCGGAAGTATTAGCGCCTCCAATTTCGCAAACATTTCTTGCGAATTCGATTACGGCAAGCTGCATTCCATAGCAAATCCCAAGAAATGGAATATCATTTTCGCGAACATATCGGATAATTTCTATCTTGCCTTCGATGCCACGAGTGCCAAAGCCTCCTGGCACAATAACTCCATTAACATCTTCGAGTAAATCATCGAGCTTTTCGGGTGATTTCTCGATATCGGTTGTTTCTATCCATTTTATATCGACTTTGGCATCCAGATGTGCGCCAGCATGGGCCAGCGCCTCTATAATACTGGCATAGGAATCTTTTAATTCGGTATATTTACCAGAAATCGCTAGTGTAACATTTTTAGAAGGCTTTTCGATATGGCGTACCAATCTCGTCCAATCTGATAGATCCGGCGGTGAATAAATCGCCAATTCTTTGTGAAATATCTCGGTCATTCCGTCTTCATCGTAGAAAAGCGGAATTTTATAAACCGTACTAACATCGACGCCCGAAATTACGGCATGTCTTGGAAGATTGCAGAAAAGAGCAATCTTGTTTTTGATTTTCTCTTCGAGCGGTTCGGAACACCTACCGATCAGAATATCCGGGAAAATTCCTCTTTCATTCAGAAGTTTAACGCTCTGCTGCGATGGCTTGGATTTTTGCTCGCCGGTATTTTCGGGTATCGGCACATAAGTAAGGTGAATATAGACGACATCATTATCATCTTTTTCCTGGCCAAGCTGGCGAACAGCCTCGATATAAAGCTCATTCTCCAGATCTCCAACTGTGCCACCGATTTCGACCAGGAGAATGTCGGCTTTTTCATTATGAGCGATTTCCTTGAGAGAGTCCTTTATCGTATCTGTAACATGCGGTATAAATTGGACAGTGCCTCCTAAAAAGTCGCCTCGTCTTTCTTTCTCGAGAATCTTCTTAAATACCTTGCCCATCGTGAGGTTCCATTCGGATTTGCATTCGACATCCAGGAATCTTTCATAGTGGCCGAAATCCATATCGACTTCACCGCCATCATCCAGGACGAAAACCTCGCCATGCTCGATGGGATTCATTGTGCCGGGATCGGTATTAAGGTATCCATCGCATTTGACCGGAATAACTCTAAGATTCGATGAAAGCAAATGGCCGATAGATGCTGCCGCAACGCCCTTGCCAAGACCGGACAGAACGCCGCCTGTTATAATAATAAATTTCGTTTTATCACCTATTAAACTCAAAATATATCTCCTTAAAATTCATATCGGGTTTCTTTTTAATCTAAATCAAATCATAGGTTCTGTCAATATCTATGATGATTTATTTTTTATAATATCGGCTTTAGATACTTGATTTTTTATCGTATCTGGCGTATATTCTAATAAAAATTGAGGCGGAATAATGACAGAAGCAAAAAAAAATTTGATGACGATTCCTCTTTTAAAGCCATATATATAACATATACATAATACTTAATATATATACCCAAAAGGCTTTACTGATGTTTTAGCCTGAAAAGTATGACAATGCGGAACAGCGCATTGTCTGGAGTCGGTAAATCTATCGCACAGGATTTGATAGATATCGGAATCGAAAAAGTCGAAGACCTTAAAGGGAAAGACCTGCAAATTTTCCATGAAAAATCAAATGCATAAATATGTAAATCCAGGATAGATGCCTTCTATATGTTTTTCGCTGTGCTGTATATTTCGCAGAAATTACCGAAGAGAATCGCGATATTGAGATGTTAAAATGGTGGAATTGGAAAAACAAAAAATGACCAGTGCACAATTTATAATGGATATCGGGCTGGAGATCCATATCCAGCTTTCCACAAAATCGAAGTTGTTCTGTGATTGTGCAAATAATACAAATACAAAACCCAATGCAAATACCTGCCCTATCTGCCTTGGACTGCCGGGCGCATTGCCTACTATAAATCAAAAAGCGGTAGAATATGCTATTATTTTCGCAAATGCACTTAACTGTGAGATTAATCTTCATTCTGAATTCGACCGTAAAAACTACTTTTATCCAGACCTTCCCAGGGGTTACCAAATTACTCAAGAAAGAATCCCGATAGCTAAAAATGGGTATCTAACAATAGATGATAGAAAATACAAAATCGAAAGGCTACACATAGAAGAAGAGGCAGGTAAATCGATACATCTGGAAAATCAGACCCTGCTGGATTTCAATAGAGCTGGCTTGCCCTTATTGGAACTTGTGACTCAACCAGTTTTCCATTCTCCTTTGGAAGCTACTAATTTTATCAAAGAAATCCAAATAATCGCTAAATATCTCGATATTTCAAAAGCTGAAAAGTCAAAGGGAAATCTTCGTGTCGATGCCAATATTTCTGTTAGAAGAAAAGGCGCCGATGAACCTGGACAGAGATGCGAAGTCAAAAATATCAATTCATTTAGATTTATAAGAAAAGCTCTAAGATACGAATTCGAAAGACAATGTCAAATTTTGCAAAATGGCGATAAAGTAAAATTTGAAACCAGGCATTTCAATGAAAAAGACTCTCGCACATATTCACTTCGAAGTAAAGAATCCGAAAATGATTACCGATTCTTTCCTGAGCCAGACCTTAGGCCTCTTTTATTAGATAAAAGCGATGTCGAAAAGCTTAAAATGAAGATTCCCGAGTTGCCAGCGTCAAAGGCACGGCGCTATGAAAGTATGTATTGTTTATCGAAGGATTCGGCAGATCAAATTGCCAGAAATATACAACTTTCGGAATTATTCGATGGTATATGCAAGGTATATCATGATTACCAAAATGCTGCAAATTGGCTATTAACAAATATTATTCAATTAGATGAAAATATCACAAAATTGAGCGCTAAAGACATAGCCTATCTACTAAAACAAATCGAACAAAAGATTATAAATAAGATGCAAGCCACTAAAGTCATGTATTTGCTTCTCGAAAGTGAAAAAAGCCCAAAAGAAATAATCGCAGAATTAGGTTTTACCGTAATCGATGATTCCAGGGCACTCGAGAGCCTGGCCAAAAAAATAATCGAGGAAAATCCTGATGCTATTGAAAAATATAAAGCTGGCAAGAATTCTATTATGAAATTTCTCATAGGACAAGCAAAACGCTATACAAAAGGCGCAGCCTCTGCTAGAGATTTCGAGAATAAAGTAAAGGAAATTTTAAAGTTTTAAAGTCGCTCTATTTGAGTAAATATTTTATCCTTTTTTAATCCATAAGTTCTAAAAATCAAATAGAAAATGTATTTTTTTTCTATGCCTAACACTTATATTTGCTTATATTGTGTATGAGAGAGAATGCTTTAGGAGGCATGAATTTGAATAAATATATACTGTTTTTTGTACTCATATTATTTATTGCAATCTCCTTTTCGGAGCCAGTTATGTCATGGTGGGTGAATGATTGTGGAGGTTTTGTATCATTACGAGGCGATAGTGTAAATGGTGCATCAGCAGGACAAAATGCTGTAATCAATACTTTTGGTATAAGTACCAGAAGTATCGCTACTTTAGGCTATTGGGTCGAACCACTCATTCCTTATATAGATATTAACCTCCCTTCATATGTATGGGATATCGGTGAAATCGATATTGAAAACACTATTGCGATGTCCGATGGAGATGAGTTTCATATCCAAAATCGAAGTAATACCCCTGTTTCGCTTGGGCTTAGCTATGATCATAGCGAGCCTGATGGCTGGACAGTGGATGTTTTTACATCTTATGAAAAATGCATTATTCATTGTTGGTTTACCAATGCCACTGCACCATTATCCAGTGAGTACCATCCCGCTAATGATATACTCACCAATGAAATCATATGGGCCGATGATACAAAATATGGCCCAGCCGGTGATTTTGTTGATTTCGGTTCTTCAGTAAAACTGTTTATGAAGTTTGTTGCCCCGCATAGAACAGCAAGCTTTGATACGCTTGAAATTCTGCATATCGATCTATTAGTACGAACTAATTTGCCTTAATTTGGGAGGATTTATGAAAAATATAGCCTTAGGAATTTTGATATTATTAACTCTATCACTTTTTGCTGTCCCTGAACAATTATCATTTCAGGGAAGGATCACTGAATCCGATGGTACTCCTTATCATGGAATGCATGATATGGATTTTAGAATCTACGATTCTGAATCTGGTGGTACCCTGCTATGGTCAGAAACTCAGAGCATCGATATTCAGGTCGGTTATTATCACGTCTTTTTGGGCAGCACGGTTGATTTGCCAAGGACGGTATTCAGTGGAGCTGAGATTTGGCTGGAAATCGAAATTGAATCTGAAATACTTTATCCAAGAAATAAACTTGTAACTGTTCCATATTCTTATAGGTCTGCTGTGGCTGAGTCATTGGTAGGCGGCGCAGCTATGGGCGATACTTTGCGGGCTAATTGGGCTTATATTCATGATATCCCTGCCGATTTAGCAGATGGCGATGACATTGGTTTTCTGCGACTACGGGCAAATTCGGAACCATGGATAACATCAGAAGCCACTTTTGCAGAAGGAACCGCTGTTACTTTAGACCAAACCGGTTCAACAATAACAATAAATGCCGATGATAGCCCGGATGAAGACTGGGAAATAATTGGGGACAATCTATATCCAATACCAACTGGAAATATAATAATTGGGACATCGACTCCCGATGCTGAAAATCGGCTACATGTGGTTGGAAATGGCTCCACTGGCGAAAGAGCAATCTTTGGTAAATCATCTACCTCTGGTGCAGAAGGATGGCTCGGAACGGAACAGTACGGTGTTTACGGAAACTACAATCCGGATAATTTTGGATATCTTGGAGCTTCTGGATACGGCCTTTTTGCTAAAGGTGAAACCCATGCTGGATATTTTGAAGGTGATGTTACTGTATATGGCGATATAAATCTCGGGCCGGAGGATGCTATAAATGTCTCCGCTACTGCACGGCTTATAATAGATTCCGATGCTGGTAGCGATGATATCTTGCATTCTGATGCTTCCGGCAATCTTTATTGGGGCCCTGATGAAGGCATAGTCGATCCGCAAGATGATGTCGATGTTCCTTTGACTTCACCGGGCGATTTCAATATAATCTCATCTGCCACAGATGTCCACGGTGCTCTGGACGAATTGGATGAACAGATCGAAACGAATATGACAGATATTAGCGATCATATTGCTGCTGATGGCGACCTCGCTGATGATAATGAGCTTAATACAAGTCTCTCATTCAATGATGGTACAAATACCCTCACAATTACAGATGCTGGCGGCGATTTAACTACTATAATAGATAATGAAGCCGATGACCTTTCCGATAATTATC
>JBKHBT010000065.1:0-18865 GCA_046542255.1 Candidatus Zixiibacteriota bacterium
TCCATTTTTGTTAAAAACCTAAACCCTCAAAAAATCATCTACATCAATATTTGCCTGCTTGAGAATAGCTCTCAAAGTCCCTTCAGGCATTCCCCGGGATGATTAGGTATTGTTGTATATAGATTAGTTTGCTTATTATACCAGATTTCATGGCTTCCAGAAGCCTGCCGATCAAAATGAAAACCAAGCTTTTTGATCTTCCTGGCTATCTTGTTATATTTGAAACCGGAAAGACGCCCCAAGCTAATTTCCTATGATCAAAGGATATTCAAACTTATCTTCTACTGAAGGAAGTAAGTCTTCTCTCTCTTCTTGAGCTTCAAGTAATTTGCGGGCAACATCTCGGGCTATTTCTAATGTTTCAGTAACTGTCCTGCCCTGAGCAATCAAACCCTGAATCGAATCAGAAGTCGCAAGATAAAGCCCTTCAGGAAGTTTCTCAATCTTTATTTTCAATATCTTTTCCATTTTAACTCCAATTTGTTATATATGATAATATACATTTTGTCGTAAATGTCAAATCACTATTGAGCTTTCTTGCGTTTTACAAAAAAAATTATTTGTCTTAAAAATAAGAGCACCTTTCATTCCGGTTCGAACCTGCACAACAAACCTCCATTATAAACCCCGATAAACATCCCTTCGATGTCCCAAAGCAATTACCAGAATTCTCAGTTCATTATCATAAATTTCATAAATAACTCGGTAATTGCCAACACTCATTCGCCAAGCCGGACGATTGGATAATTTTTTGCAACCCCGAGGACGTGGCTGGTTAGCTAAGCCTCTAATGGCTTCGATTATCCTATCCTGAGAGACTTCATCAATTTTACTTAACTTCTTCTGAGCTGATTTGAGAATTTTAATGGAATATTTCAAGAAATTTTGCCATCTTTGATAGCCCTAACCGCTGTTTCAAAATCTATACTTTCATCATTTTTAGATTTTGCTTTATCATAAGCACGGATATCATCAAGCTCTTCAAGCTCTTCGAGTATCTGTTCCCATTCAGAAATAGGCAACACAATGGCTTTCGCTTTTTTCTCTTTGTCAATCAAATATTCAGGATGAACCTTTAGCATTTTGCTCCAATGTTTTATATTGCTAAAAGCAAATTAATAAAATTTATGAAGAAATCAAAGACTTTTCGGAAAATGCCGACAATATAGCAGATATGATATTCATTATAGTTCGAAGCTGTTCAACACACCTCCATTTTTGTTGAAAACCATCCGCTTTTATAAACTCATCAAAATAGTGCTGTTTTGGAAAAACAGCTTAGCCAAAATCTCTGATTTTGGCAAATATCGTCCATTCAGGACTTACACTTACACAATCAAAAAAACAGTTCGAAGCAAACAGATTTAAACTGAAGTTCCACGCAAAAACAGAGCTAACTCATTACAGTATAACGCACTACGTCCATTTTGCTTTTGATATATTTTCCATGAAAATATAATTACTTTACTTGATAGAAAAGCTATAATGTCTACATATAATTCGACATGAGTATGCATATCGACATAATTCCAAATCGAGGCTATAAAGAAACAAAACTACTTCGCCAATCGTATCGAGATGGCGATAATTATAAAAAAAGAACTCTGGCAAATGTTTCTGAGTTGACAATGGATCAAGTTTTTGCAATGAGAAAAATTCTCAAAGGAGAAAGACTTGTCCCTGTCAAAGAGGCTTTTGAAGTAATATCCTCTAAATATGGCTTTAGAAGAGGACACTTCTTTCATCATTATCTACAATTGTGAAAAACACTTGCAAAGTTATACATGAAAAAAGCAAGAATCTGACATTTGAAACTGTCACCAAGCCAGATAAGCAGCAGCATAAAGCACTGGAGTTAATCGAGAAAATCGAAATGTAGTCATGCCAAGTGAACCCCCAAATCAGCGCAAGGCCTTGCGTGGATTGGGGTAGCTGTTGAAATGGCTGTGGAACTTAAGATTAATTATTTTTACAAGATTAATGGACTTTTTAGTTATGTCTTCTATCTGTTCCTCGCTCTGAGGTTCAGTGCTAATTATAATATTTGTTTCAAATAATATTTTCATGATGATATAATTTTATAAGTCGGGCGTTATTCCCACAAGGTTTTTTTGATTTTCTCCTATAAACTTGACCTAAGTCAATTACAAACAACTTATTTATGCTATTTTATACATGAATACAAAAACTTATGCCATAAAGGAGTTAAAATGAAAGTTATCGATGTCAAAAAGCAACCAATAAAAGAAAATGCTCACAAGGTCGATGCAAGAGCGGTATTCGCTTCTGAGCATATACTATTGGTACACATGGAAATCGAGCAGGGCAAATCGCTACTGCCACATATCACACCTGTCGATGTGGTTTTCTATGTTCTCGAAGGCGAAGGCACTGTCACTGTCGGCGAAGAAAAAGCAATCGTCAAAAAAAATCAAGCAGTATTTAGCCCGAAAGATATCAAACACAATTGGGCAAATACCGGAACAGGAACCCTAAGAATACTCGTGATGAAAACGCCTAAACCACAAAAAGCCACAAAAATTCTATAATACAAAAAGAACTTAGAATTAGTTTCATTAATTCAAAACAACAAAAAGTCATAGCATTTTAACTCAGGAGGTACAAAAATGCAAAAGAAGATGTTCTGCTTCCAATGCCAGGAAACGGCCAAAAATCAAGGATGCACAATCCGCGGAGTTTGCGGAAAACAAGACACAACTGCGAATCTGCAGGATCTACTCATCTATCTATGCAAAGGAATCGCTGTCTATGCCAGAAAAGGCATCGAAATGGGCCATAATGTCGATAAATTTGCCAAATTTATCACCGATGCATTTTTCGCAACAGTTACAAACACCAATTTCGATGATGAGCGCTTTATAGAATTCATCGATAAGGCTCTCGAAGTAAGAACCGAGTTAGAAAACAAATATGCCGATAAATTCACCGAAGAGCTACCCGACAATTGCACATGGAAACCTCTTCCACGGGAAGGCTACGAAGAGAAATCCAAAAAAGTCGGTGTTTTGGATACCGAAAATGAAGACATCAGGTCGCTTCGAGAACTTATTACATATGGTATAAAAGGAATCTCTGCTTATAATCATCATGCGAGAGTGCTCGGTTTCGAAAATAGTGATATCTTCGATTTCATAGTCGAAACACTCGCCAAGACTACCGATGATATCACAGTCGATGAGCTAATTGACAATGTTATGCTTACCGGAAAATTCGCCGTCGAAACAATGGCTCTTCTCGATGAAGCCAATACATCAACCTATGGAAATCCAGAAATTACAGAAGTAAATCTCGGTGTTGGCAAAAATCCAGGAATACTAATCTCCGGCCATGACCTTCGCGATATGCAGCAGCTTCTCGAGCAGACCAAAGACACCGGAGTCGATGTCTATACGCATTCTGAGATGCTTCCTGCAAATTACTATCCTGCATTCAAGAAATATGACCATTTCATCGGCAATTATGGTAATGCATGGTGGAAACAGAATGAAGAGTTCACCAAATTCAATGGCCCAATCATAATGACGACCAATTGCATCATCCCGGTCAAAGATGATTATAAAGACCGAATCTACACAACCAGCGTAGTCGGGTATCCGGGAGTGAAACATATCGAAGGCAAACCGGGCGAGAAAGATTTCAGCGCTTTAATAGAACAGGCAAAAAATTGCGATCCACCCGAGATGATCGAGGATGGCACAATCGTAGGCGGTTTTGCACATCATCAGGTAATGCAGCTTGCCGATAAGGTCATCGATGCTATCAAATCTGGCGCAATCAAGCGATTTATCGTTATGGCAGGATGCGATGGGCGATATCCGAACCGTGAATACTTCACTCGCGTAGCGCATGAGCTTCCTGAAGATGCCGTAATCCTGACAGCAGGATGCGCCAAATATAGATACAATAAACTCGACCTCGGCGATATCGGCGGAATCCCAAGAGTGCTCGATGCCGGCCAGTGCAATGATTCATATTCATTGGCAGTTATCGCACTCAAGCTAAAAGAAGCATTCGAGCTGGACGATATCAATGACTTGCCTATTTCATTCGATATCGCATGGTATGAGCAGAAGGCTGTGGCTGTGCTTTTGGCATTGCTATATCTCGGCGTCAAAGGAATGCGCCTTGGACCGACTCTACCGGCATTCCTATCGCCTAATGTCGCTAAAGTTCTCGTTGAGAATTTCGATATCAAACCTACCGGCGATGTTAAAGAAGATGTTGAAGCGATGATGGCTGGAAAATAATCAATATATAAAATAGCTATAAAGCTATATTTGATGCCCTCGGCTAATCTCGGATAGTGGTGTTAAAATCATAACGATTTTAGCCGGGGTATCGCTGCTTCTGATGAAGCTTTATGCAAACAAAAAGCTAATCAGCTATTCAAAAAATGCATATTAAAACCGAGTCGGTGGTCCCGCGGAGCCGAAAACTCTGATATGTATAAATCACCATAATCAATGTATCATCATTCGCTCGGACAACCACTTCAAATAAGAAAAGACTAATATTTACAAATTAACTAGAAATGCTGTATTTCTAGGCAAATATTTTGAAAGGGATTTATGGATAATTCAGCAACTGATTTTTTTAGAAGCCCTGCAGGCCAATAATGTCATCTTTGCGATTTTTGTTCTCTGCCTTGTATGGCTCTTTATCAGGATAGTTGACCATTTTCTGAACCTGCTATCCGAGCGTAATACGAAATGGCGATTGCGGATTAAATCACTTTTGCCAATCCTTAGGATATTTCTGTGGTTCGCAGGAATATTTATCATAATACGGATACTGTTCCCGAAAACCGAGCATTTTCTTGCGCTCCTTGCTGCTGCAGGTTTGGCGTTTGGCTTTGCAATTCGAGATGTTCTTGCCAAACTCATCGGAGGAGTCATAATCCTTATCAATAAGCCTTTCATCGTTGGCGACCGTGTTGAAATCGGCCAAGATTATGGTGAGATTACCGAGGTCGGCCTTCTATCAAGCAGGCTGAGAACGCCTGGTGATTCAATCGTGACCATACCAAATTCAATTGTGGTAACAGGTTCTGTATCCAATGCTAATTCTGGCGAGCTTTTCTGCCAATGTTCGCTACCTATTTACATCTCGATAAAGGCGATATCGCCCATGCTAAGAAATTTCTACATGAGGCAATCAAGGCAAGCCCATATCTTTATTATAAGCTTCCGATTATTATCAATTCTAGCGAAAACTATGATAAAAAGGCCTATATCAAACTGAATGCTAAGGCATATGTATTTGATCACCGCTATGAATTCCGATTTGTGGATGATGTAATACAGCGATTCCAAACCGTTTTCAGCTCTGAGAATTTTGCGAGCGATTATTATGAAAAATGAAGAAATCAAAGCCATTACAAAGCACGACTTGAGTAGATTCCTTTTGGATTACCTTACTACGATTCGCAAACAGACAAAATACAAGACAGGTTATATCCTGAAAAATCTCAACTCATTAGAAACGTCGATAAACGAATTAATGCAAGTTCTCGATAGTGCAAACCAGACAATGCGCTGTTCAGCATTGTCATACTTTTCAGGCTAAAACATCAGTAAAGCTTTTTGAGTATATATTAAGCATTATATATATGGCTTTAAAAGAGAAAGTGGAATTATTCAATAAATTCCCCACATCTACTTGATTTTTTACTTTAAATAGTGTATATACTATAAGCAATAATTAGACTTAATGGAGGAATTATGCGATATAAATTATTAGCGATAATTTTGCTAGTGGTCATAATTTTACCACTTATGGCAGAATTTTTTACAGTTGATCCTTTGAGCTGGAATGCTGGCGAGATGCTGCTCCGCGAAAAAAGATTGACCACAAGCAAAACAGCCATCGAAATCGAGAACAAAAGCCTGGACAAGACTCTTTTCATGGGGATAAGGCTCAAGGAAAACGGTGGCCTATCGGCAGGTATGAAAAAGGCAATGGACACATTCGAGCTTCGAGCAGCTTTCACAGAAATTGGCCAGGAGCTTGCAGAATTCCGTGAGGATAAAGACCTCGTTGTCGATGTAAAAGAGCAAAGCCCATGGGTTGGTAGATGGGCATCGAGAAGATTCGGACCCGATGGCAAAATCGATTCGGGTGAAAAGCAGAAATTATGGCTCGAATTTACTGCACCTTTGGAAATATCATCGGAATTTGGCCCGAAAAATATCGTGATAGAGATTTGCGCCAGAGACAAAGACAATACCATTCTCGAATGCAAAGACTTCTCACTAAAACTCGATCTCAAACCGATACCACAGGCCATACTCGATCAAATGAAAAATAATCAATAGATTCGAGTAATCAATAGATTCAAGTAACCAAAACAGTATCGCCATTGCTAATGTAATAACGCAGCTATAGGCTCACTTCAAGTATTTACAAACCGAATAACCGATAATTCTTTCAAATAATCAACATCCATAAGTCAGAGCTAATCATCTTCCATGAAAATTTTGAAGAAGCCGGTCAATAAGTAAACTTCGCAAAACAGCATGTTAAAATACAAAATATATCATCTTTTGAGCAGTTGGCGAACGCGCTCTACAAGCTCTTCAGTAGGAACCGGTTTATCGAGATAGGCATCGGCTCCGATCCATTTTTTGCCTTCCGGAGTATCGATTCCGAATTTATAGCCAGTCTCTGATGTAACAGCAGTGAGCATGATAAGCGGTATATCCTTCAAGTCGGGGTTTTTCTTTACTTTGTGGCAAAGGATAAATCCTGCATCATTGGTCTCCATCATAAGATCGACAATTGCAAGGTCGGGATTTTCGGCATTAATCAGTTCATATCCTTCTTTGCCGGATTCGGCCTCTACAATTTCATGTCCGCCTGCCATTAAGGCACTGGAAATTATTTCACGGAAATCCTGGTCGTCATCGATTATTGCTATTTTTGCCATTTTCTTTTTTCTCCTCTTATGGTGTCTTCCTCTACCTGAAAACACCGATTTTAATCTATATTACTTTACTCTTTATTCAAATTTCAAACTCTATTCCTTGCCCATTACCACATCAAACGGCGCCTGAGCGTAACCGAAGGCACATGGAAAAACATATTCTCATCCAATTAGCTCCTGATTACCGGGCTTTTTGAGCCTTTCGCCAGTCGGCATCATGATATCGGAACTTCCGAGGCCAAAAGGTATTTCGATAATTATCGAAGTACCCTCTCCGATTTCGGATTCTGCACGAATCGAGCCGCGATGCATTTTCAATATGCCATAGGCGATAGAAAGGCCCAGTCCTGTGCCTTTGCCCAGGTCCTTGGTAGTAAAAAACGGCGTGAATATCTTGGCTTTGACATCGTCTGGAATACCTTCACCAGTATCGGATATTTCGATAACTGCCCGCGAGCCGTCATCTGTCCGACCTGTTCTGACAGTCAGTGTGCCCATCTGGCCAATTGCATCTATTGCATTTTGGATTACATTAATAAGAACCTGCCGTATCTGGTCGGGATCGACAGATAGGCCTGGCAGCTTCTCCAATTCCATCCTGAACTTGATGCCTTTATAATCGGGATTCTCTTCGAAAGGCTTTAGCACATCGACAATAAAATCATTTACATCGATTTCTTTCAGGGCAAGGCGATTCTCGCGCGAGAAATTAAGAAGGTCTGATACAATGCATTTACAACGATTGGTCTCATCGATAATCTGTTTCAAATCATCTGCTTTCTGGTCTTTATCGTCCATTTCTTCGAGGAGCATGTGGGCATAAAGAAGAATTGTCCCCAATGGATTATTAACTTCATGCGCGACACCTGCGGCAAGTTGTCCCATCGCAGCCATTTTTTCATTCTGAAGAAGCTGCTGTTGGGCATCGCGAAGCTTATTATGGCTGGTCTTAATCTCATCGACAGCATCTTCCAGCCGCTCGACAGTATATGGCAAGCACATCTCGGATTCTGCAAGCCCCTGAATCACAGCAATTGCATGTTCGCGGCAAGTTGGATAGCCACATGCGCCGCAGTTTAGTATATCGACATCGGATTTTTTGCCCATATCGTAAAGCTTGTTTTGAATCTGCTCTTCGGATGGCTGCGGAAGCCTTTCGGGATTCTCTGAGAAAATCCTGCGAAGATCCAGATCATCGAAATAGTCCATCCACTCCTGCCATTTTTCCTTATCGAAATTCTCCATTCTTTTGCGATAGAATTTCAACACATTATCACGATTGGAGTATTTTTTTTCATAAGTTGGTGCAAATGGCCCATTAACGCAGCCTTCGCAGAAAAGAAGGTCCAGGAATCTTGGCTCTATTTCGCCATCCTGAAGGCTCTTTAGCACAGACATTATCCTGTCTTTGCCCTCGGCGACCAGAACATCATTGCTTTCCAAATCATTATCGATCTGGGCAGTCTTCAATAGGCCGGATGATACAGGAAATAGCTTGCCGCGATATGCATGTGGCCCACCGAAATCTCGCGGTTCTGATTCATTAGGATCGATTTTTTTGCGCTTTAGCATCTTGCGAAGTTCTTCGAATGTCAATACATCATCGATTATTCCCGCAACCGGCGGTTCGGACATCTCGGATTTTTTAGCGACACATGGGCCGATAAATACCACCTTTGCATCCGGGTCGAGTTTCCATTTTATAGCTCTTCCCATAGCGACCATAGGGCTAACTATATTGGCAATATTAGGCACCAGCTTCGGCATATATTTTTGAATATAGATATTAATAGCCGGGCAGGGGCTTGTAATCCATGTCTTTTCGCTTTTATCGTATAGCTTTTTATACTCTCTGGAAACCAAATCACCGCCGAAACCGACTTCCATGACATCATCGAAGCCCAGTTCCATGATTGCGCCAATCAATTTCTCCGATGGTTCCAACTCCGGGAAAAATGTCGGGAAAGATGGCGCGACAATTGCGATAACTCTCTTGTCTTCTTGCTGGAGTATCTTCTCGACCGAACCGGTATGGTCCTGGACCTGTTTGGCATTTCTGGAGCATACCCTTACGCAATGCCCACAAGAAATACATCTATCTTCCAGCACAACCGCCTGCCCGCCAGTAATCTTGACAGCGCGTGCCGGACATTCTCTAACGCAGGTATAGCAGCGTTTACAACGGTCGGCTATTGTATGGACGATTCCTTTCTGCGGCGATTTTTCCATTTATCAGCTCCCGTATTTCTGGCGTTTATAATAATGTGTATGAAGCAATTTATGCGATTTTTCCGATAATGGTTTATCCAGGTAATCTCTATAAAGCTCTAAAATCTCAGGATTTTGATGGCTCTTGCGAATCGGCATATTTCTATCTATTACATTGATCGCTTTCTTGCGAAGCTCGATAGTTTCCTCATCGGAATAGGGCTGGCCACCGCCGGCGATACATCCGCCCGGACATGCCATTACCTCTACGAAATGGAATTTCTCGCCATTTTGGATTCTGTCCATAAGCTCTTTCGCAGCGGCAAGGCCAGAAACGGTCGCGACCTTCAATTTCAGTTCGCCGACATCGATTTCAGCTTCTCTGATTCCTTTTCCGCCGAGATTGTGTAGCTCGATTTCCTCGAGTTCTTCGCCGGTTACCAGTTTATATGCAGTTCTAATTGCAGCCTCCATAACGCCACCAGACCTTGCGAAAATAGCAGCAGCTCCGGAAGATGTTCCCATCGGATGGTCGAAATCGACTTCGGGCACTCGTGCCAGGTCGATACCCATCTGACGCATTAGCATTCCGGTTTCGCGAGTTGTTAATACAGCATCTACATCGGAAATTGTGCCCTGAGCTAATTCCGGGCGATTGGCTTCGTATTTCTTGGCAGTGCAAGGCATAACCGAGACGACATATACATCTTCTGGCTTTATGCCTTCTTTTTCGGCCCAGATATGCTTGATAACCGCGCCAGTCATCTGCTGTGGCGATTTTGCTGTCGAAACATTTTGCAGCATATTCGGATAATTGTGTTCGATAAATTTGACCCAGCCGGGCGAGCAAGAAGTCAATAGCGGAAGTGGGCCGTCATTTTTGATTCTTTCCGCCAATTCATTCGCTTCTTCCATGATTGTAAGGTCGGCGCCGAAATTTGTATCGATAACCTTTTCGAAGCCGATTGCGCGAAGGCCGGCAACCATTCTACCGGTGGAAACAGTTCCCGGTTCCATGCCGAAAAGCTCGCCGATAGATACGCGCACTGCCGGCGCAGTCTGCACTACTACTGTTTTGGATTCATCATTGAGCGCTGCCTGAACCTGTGCGATATGAGGATTTTCATGAAGCGCGCCTGTCGGGCAGGCAAGGACGCACTGTCCGCAGAATGTGCATTGCGTGGAAACCAGCGAACGATCCAACGTGGGCGCTACTATGCTGTCTGCGCCACGATGCGCAAAATCGATCGCGCCGACTGCCTGAATCTCGCTGCAAACGCGGACACATTTGCCACATAAGATGCATTTCTCCGGCTCGCGTATGATAGCCGGATTCGCGATATCCAGCATTTTCTTATCATAGCCCTGCGGAATATTGATTCTTTCTATTGCATAGACTCTTGCAAGATCAGCAAGGTCGCAATTATCGGCCTTGAAGCATGTTGTGCACTCATTTGGATGAGCGGCCAAAAGCAGCTCCAGAACCGATTTTCTGGCTTCTAGAACCTTCGGTGTGCCAGTTCTGACCTGCATTCCCTCATTAACAGGCGTAGCACAAGCCGGTACGAGTTTTCCAGCGACTTCGACAACACAAATCCTACATGCGCCATTTGGCGGAAGGCCTTCGATATGGCAAAGCGTCGGTATGTCTTTACCGATGGTCCGGGCGACTTCGAGAATCGTATCGCCGGGCTTTGCAGTGGTTTTAACATCATCTATTGTTACATTTATAGCCATTTTATATTCCTCCTATACCTGCATAGCGGCATCAAATTTGCATACATCGACGCAAGAGCCGCATCCGATGCATTTTTCCTGAATAATATAATGTGCCTGTTTCGGTGCGCCGACAATAGCATCGACAGGACAGCTTCTTTTGCAAAGCGTGCAGCCGACACATTTATTCGGGTCGATCGAATATGTGCGAAGAGCGGTGCAGGCACCAGCCGGACATGTCTTATCGAAGACATGTGCTTCGTATTCATCGCGGAAATATCTGAGAGTGCTCACAACAGGATATGGCGCAAACCGGCCCAAGCCGCAAAGAGCAGTATTCATGACCGTTTTGGCAAGCTTTTCCAATTGCAGTAGCGCCTGGAATCTTCCCAGTTCGCCGCCTTCTTTTTCTATGCCGTGTTTTGTCGTGATAAGCTCGAGAATATGGCGTAATCGTCTTGTGCCTTCCCGGCAAGGCGTGCATTTTCCGCATGATTCTTTTGTGGAGAATTCCAGGAAGAATTTGGCAACATCGACCATGCATGTGTTTTCATCCATAACGACAAGTCCGCCGGAACCCATCATCGCTCCAATTGCGGTGAGTGATTCATATTCGACGGGCGTATCCCAGAGTTTTGTGGGAATACATGCGCCGGAAGGCCCGCCAATTTGCACGGCTTTTGGATTTGCATTGGAATCAGTGCCGCCGCCGATCTCCATAACCACTTGATTAATCGAAACACCCATAGGCACCTCGACAAGCCCGCTTCTGGAAACTCGCCCAGAGAGTGCGAAAACCTTTGTGCCTGGCGATTTCTCGGTTCCGACTTTAGCGAATTCTTTTGCGCCTTCAGCAATAATAGTTCCCACATTGGAAAGAGTTTCAACATTATTGATCACCGTAGGTTTTCCCCAAAGGCCGCTGTCTGTCGGATATGGCGGCCGGGGAACTGGCATTCCGCGCTTTCCTTCGATAGATGCCATAAGAGCGGTCTCTTCGCCGCATACAAATGCACCCGCGCCCATTTTGACCTTAAGGTCGAAACTGAAATCTGTGCCGAGAATATTGTCGCCCAGAAGGCCGGCTTCTTTCGCATCGGCGATTGCTTCATTAAGTCGCTTTATTGCCAGCGGGTATTCGGCGCGGCAATAGAT
The DNA here is from genome assembly GCA_046542255.1 of Candidatus Zixiibacteriota bacterium. Classification (GTDB taxonomy): domain Bacteria; phylum UBP14; class UBA6098; order JBKHBT01; family JBKHBT01; genus JBKHBT01. The sequence continues at coordinate 12,023 of JBKHBT010000065.1, forward strand.
ATATCCTGCGCTTGCGCCTATGGCATAAGCAGCTATCGTTATGCCTTCGATCGCCTTATGCGGGTCGCCTTCCAGAACGCTTCTGTCCATGAATGCGCCCGGGTCGCCTTCATCGGCATTCATTACCATATATTTTTTATCTGCTTTGTTTTTCGCAGCGAAAGTCCATTTCAGATGAGTCGGGAATCCGCCGCCGCCTCTTCCGCGAAGGCCGGATTCCTTGATCTCATCGATTACTTCCTGCGGCGACATCTCTTTGATAGCACGATGAAGCCCTCGATAGCCGCCAAGAGCGATCGCCCATGACATATCGGTCGGATAGAATCTTCCAGTGGAGCGAAGAACAATTCTCTGCTGCCTCTTCATAAAAGGATGCTCTGAAATATCTGGAATTTCTGGAATTCTGTCTTCTTCGGGCATTTCGGTTGCATATTGGAAAAGTGCGGTTTCTGGGTCATGTTCTTCGGCCAGGATTGTGCTTGCGAATAATTTCGGTACCTCACGCGAAGTGATATTTCCATAAATGACAGGCGGTTTTCCCGGCAGCCGAATCTCGACCATCGGCTCTTCCTGACAGAAACCAATACAGCCGACCGGTTTGATATCCATTCTAATCTTATGCTTTTTGGCTTCATTCAAAAATGTATCGATAGTATCCTGAGCACCAACTGCAAGTCCGCAAGTACTCGCACCGACATAGACGGTCGGGCGTTTTGGGGTATCGCCCCGGATCTCGGCCATCAATTTATCATTGTCTCCGGAGATGCACCATGAAAGGAAGTCTTCTCTTGTGCCATCGTATTTTTCCCAGAGTTTGCCTTTCATTTTTTACCTCCTGCCCTTAGTGCTTCGACCAACTGCATGATACCTTCGCTTGTCATATGTCCATAGAATTTATCATCGACCATAACCGCCGGTGCAATAGAACATGCTCCGAGGCAAGCCACTTCTTCGACAGTAAACAAGCCATCTTCGGTAGTCCCTCCGGGTTCAATATCGAGACCTGCTACGAGTTGGCTGAGCAGCTTTCCGCTGCCCTTGACATGGCAAGCAGTACCGCGGCAAACCCTTATAATATGCTTGCCGAGTGGCACGGTTCTGAATTGATTGTAGAATGTAACAACGCCAAAAATCCTTGCCGGTGTTGTGTCGATTTGATTTGATAGGCGAATAATGCTTTCTTCGGGAATATATCCCTCGATACCCTGAATGTCTTGAAGCACCGGAATAATAAGGTCTTCGCGGCCTTTCGGCACTTCATCTATCAGTTTTATGGTCTTTTCAGAAAGTGTTGTTTTTTGCACTCTACCTCCAGAGATTTTATTTATAGTATATTATATTTTTTATTGTTTGTCAAATATGCCATAGAAAACGGCTGAGAAATCGCAGTATTTCGATTCGATTCCTTTCTATAACAGGCCTTTTATCTAAATAATCGATAAAAAACCGTTTGAATTGAATCATTTTTATAATCACGATTAAATTATCAAAAAACGGGCACAAATGGCCTTGTGAATAATATAACAAATTCCATCATTTTAGCAAGTATATAATCACTACTTTTCTTGACAGGATACAGTTAGTAAAATATATAATGCAAAAACGGTCTTTACTAATTGTGAAACTAAAGATTTGCAATATTTCTGAGAAATTGTTTATCTATTGTATTTTCAAGATATTAAGTCTTATATTATAGCTGACAAATTGAAATTATTTAGTTATTATCGAAGGTTTTATTATAGCAGGGCATATGCTCAATAAAAATCTTTATCAGACATTATTCAGAATTTAATTGATAAAAATATCACAACTTTTCATCGAGTTGATCAGATATCGATTTGACAAATTCATCGGTATTTGCATCTTCGGATGCGCCGGTTATCATTTCGACACCGGTTTTCTTATCTGTCCATTCATAGTCGGGATCGCCGGCGGTGATAAATAGGATGCCTTTATCTTTTCCGGCTTTTCGAAGAAGTCTTTTTTCTTTGCTATTCATAATCATCCACCCCTTGAGCTGGCCAACAACGATGACTGCTTCATAATTATCGAGGCTTTTCTCTTTGGCCTCTTTGAAAGTCGATGTCTCAAAGTAAACATCCGAAAATTTTTCGGCGACTTTTTTGATAATATCATAGCGGAATTGGCTGAATTCGCCGGCTACGAGAACTTTTTTCGATGCATCCCTGGAACCGATAGATTCGACTTCGATATCTTGTTGGGCGAATAGGCTAATTAATGAAATTAATAGAATAATAATCGTAGTTTTTCTCATCACTTCTCCTTTGGTTGGTTTATATCTTCTATCTTCAAAAAACTAAGTAATAGACGGTTAAGACTTTTAGCAATTCTAATTTTGTTTACTGGCCGAAAACCGAGAATTGACAATCTATAAATCCCTATTTGACATAAAGCGCTTTTACATTTTCCGACTTTTTGCCTTTTTCAGCGCTAATAATATAAACGCCCGATTCGATATCACCTGGTTGCCACATTAGAGATTTACCGGGTGATTGATAGCTTTTTATAAGATGTCCGCTATTGTCGAATATTTCGATAATTTCAGGCTCAAAGCCATCGAAATCGATAGTAGCAGCAGAATTGAATGGATTTGGGCTGACTGAGATATTTGCTTTTTCCGGCTTTTGTATGCCAGGTTCTTCTACATCTCGCATCGAGCCTATATAAATAGCTACATCATCGATAAACCATCCATCATCGGTTTCGATATCATTGCTGCCGAAATCGAATATTATATCGAAGCTTCCTGGTACCATATCTGTCAAATCGACGTAAAACATTCGCCATTCATTGTAATTATCTTCACCATAGACCGGTTCATAAGACATTGGATTGATACTGGATATGATTTCTCCATCATAAAGCGGTGTAGGATAGACAATAAATTCGCCATCTTCATCGGTTCGGATTTTCACATTACCACCGTCACGAATCAAACCGCTGCTGGAACCACATGCGAAATCGTATCGTGCATAGAATACCAGAATTGGTGTATATCTCCGCGCTTCAAAAGGCAGCACCAATCTTGAATTGGCTTCGGAATCGTATCCGCCAAAAGATGGGCCGAGTGTCGAGAAGCAGAAATTGCCGGAATATGCGCCTTCTTCGAGAAAAGTATGCTGCCAATCATCATCGCCCTCCACATAAAAATCGCCGATACCATCCTCGAAATCCTCGTAAAATACCCTTTCGCTGACAAATGGTGTGGTTATACTCCCGCTTTCTGGATAAGTTATATCGCCCATTTCGAAGTGAGTAGCAAATGCAGATTCCACTACTAACTTCTTCTGAAATATTGCTCCATCGATTAGAGAACCGCCGAAGAATTCCATTTCATAGCGATGGCTCCCGATATGTAGCATAATAGGGTCCTCTGGCATTGCGCCATCGGCAGATGCATATTTGATCGAATATGTGAATGAATCATCTGCCATTGAATACATTGCGACTAATGGCGTGACTTTTGGTGCGCCTAATTGTGGCAAACCTGATGGCTTGACCTTAATATCATCGATATTCCATCCACGGCGATAGTTTGCGCCGGATGATATGAATTCGAATCGCAGCTTCGCAGAGCGGTTCTGAAATTCTGTCGGGATATTCAATCTAACAAGTTCCCATTCATCGATCTGTCCCATGATATCATCACCGAGCTGTGCCGTATCTGTTTCGGATATAATCAAAACACGGCCGAAATCACCTGAAGTGGGCATAACTGGCGTACTGATTTTATGCCAGAATGTAAGCGAGCTATTCATCGGAACCATAAAATATGGACTCTCGGCATAATATTCGGCATCATTATCATAGAAAATCTGGCCAGAAGGGGTGCTTTTCAGGCTATATGGCGGAGAAGCAAAGGTCTTATTATCAAGATGGAAACCGGTCGCGCTCCAGCCTTCCGAAGGATTAACTTCGGTTTCATAGCCGGGGATATTGAAATAAATCCTGCTTGTGTCTTCCCAGCTCGAGCTTAGATAATTCTGCGAAATAGTGAAAAGCGCGCTCGAACCTTCGGGAGCGTCGGCCACGATATTGGCTTCGATAGATAGTGTGTACAAAGAACCGGCATAAACTGGGCCGAAGCTATAGCTTGTAACAATCCTTTCGATATAAGCGGCATCCTCTATTATCTCTACATCTATCTCATTGGGACTTCCGGTGCCATTATTGACAAATTGGAATGAAAACTCGACAACTTCGCCATCCTCGAGCACAAAATCGCCATCGCCACCTTCGACATCGGAGAATGAAGAAGAAAGAAGCTGCAAATCCGGCGCACCGATAGCAAATTGCTTAGGCTGAATGTCTGAGTAACCACCGTCCGCCATGATTTCGAAATTGATCTCTGCTATCTCGCCATCTGAAACATCCTCTTCTACATCGATGACCATTTCTAAATTGGCAGAAGCCATAGAAGCAAGGTCTTCTGTCGCATATTCGCTGGCATCTAAGGACAAATACCGCTCGCAATCTGTCATGATAGAAATACCGGTGGCATCGATTCCATAGTTCTGTAAATTCAGTCTCAAAATCGCTGTCTCACCGATTTCGAGTATTCCATTGCTATTATTGACAGTGGAAAGGCTCTCGGCATCGAAAATCTCTGAAGATGAAATATAGATATATGGCTCGGTGAGAGAAGTCGCAATCAATGTATCCTGAACCGGGATATAATCCGGTTTTGTAACGGTTAATTTGACATCATCGGGTGTTTCGGCTAAATAGGCAAGATTTGCATGGCCGGAATCATCGGTATATGCTGCCAAATTCCCGCTCGGAAAACGCAGGCCGACAAGAGCGTTCTCAACCGGCATTCCATCCGAAGTTACATCGATAGCGATATCATTTGTATCGCCCGGAACAAAAGCTGGCGTGCATTCGACAGCCAATTCTGCTGGCATCTTTTTCCATAGATGCGTGGCCGGATCGCCGACTAGATTATATACATCGAAGAAATAGTGCCCATAGCTCGGCATTCCAATATTCACCTCGACAAGAGCATAGTAGCAAATTCCATCGACTGTTGAGTAGCCGTGTTCATAGAGCGCGGCAAATGTCTCGATTTCCCAGATCGAATCTGGATACCAATATGTAAGATCGGATGCTCCCATATATGCGATTGCGCCTTTATTATCGCGGCGCAGTAAAGCCTCGCCCCATGACTCATCGTCTGTATAGTCATTTGTCGAGCAGGCATTTCCTACCATAAATGGATATTTCTCATCATTGGAAAGAGCATCGATACCGTCGAAGTTGAGCGGTGGTGATGCAAAACCGGAAGGGCTGCCATGGCCATAATAATAGAAAATATTATATCCCGAATCGATTTCGTCTATTACTTCGGCCATATCTGTGGAAGGCCCGTCTAGCTCTGTCCAATCAACATCGGCCGGCTCGATCCAGGTCTCCACGCAATGATGATGGACGATATGGACATAGTCATGGAAAGACCTATCATCGGTAGTCCCCAAAAGCACGCGATTGGTAAAAGATATATCGTCATAATCGAGCTTTTCATATTCGACTACTCTATTTGCAATTCTTGCGATATCATCGGCATCTGCGCCTGATATTCTGCCATAGAGAATATCGGGAATAAAATCTGCGCCATCGACTGTGCAATAATCGGCATCGGTAGGCGACTCCGAGCCACCGCTTGGATATGTCGGAATCACATCAACATCGCCGACAAAGACGATATAGTCGGGAACCACATCGCCGAATAGATATTGCTCGGATATTGCATCTTTAATGGATGAGCGTGTACCGCCCAGCGATTCCGGCGATGACACCATCACATGATAGCCCATCTGCCTTCGCCATTCGAGTAGTGGTTCTACTTCTGCAATGTATTCATCCGGGCATATCACATAATAACCAATAGGATTCTCTGGCATCGGTTCGACTTCGAAGGGATTCAGAGCGATATCGTGAAGAATCTTATTAAAGACTGGCGAATTATATCTATCTTCTGGCCAATTGCCGCCGCGATAGCTAATATTTATTTCCATTTCATTGATTATCTCGATTTCGGATTTGACAGGATTATATGCAACCGGCCGAAATTCGACCAAAGCATATCGCCAGCCGTGGATTTTGCCTTGCTGAATGATTTCTGCTGGATGGGAATTGATATTATTATCCTGATAGTATTTTTGTGAAAGGGTAAATGGCTCTCGGGATTTTTGCCCCTGTGTTTCGAATACTGGAACAGGCTCGACAATATTAGGTATAGACAATTTCTGCACAATTCTGTCCTGAGGATGAACCACAAGCTCGCAATCTTCAGGAATCAAGATTATCTCGCGAAAAACAGGAAGGCGTGGCTCACCTGTGATATCGTGATAGTCGGCACCATCGATATATATTTGAACAGCATCATCGAATCCACTTCCATTAATCTCTGGTGTGGAACTCATGCGAATAGTCATCGAATTATCGCTATAGCTTTCGACTTCGACAGCCGAAAATGCCAAAGCCGCTAAAATTGCAATCAACACACAAAAGCGCTTTATCATAATACCCTTCCTTACAGATGTTCCTGCTTTATTTGCATTACATTATATACAGAATAAAGTTGGGTTTGGTTTTTGTCAAGTCAATACTTCACATGGCAATCGTTCTTCATTGCCAAGACATCGGGAAATAGATGATAATCTTGCCCGTAAAATTTGTAGAGATTTGGGTGTACCAATTATTTGATCTCTTGTTAATATTATACTGCTCCCATTTATGCTAATCTATATTATATATTTAGATTACAGGCAATGCGCTGTTCCGCATTGTCATACTTTTCAGGCTAAAACATCAGTAAAGCCT
>JBKHBT010000066.1:0-18371 GCA_046542255.1 Candidatus Zixiibacteriota bacterium
AAAATATTTATAAACAATCTATTGCAGGAGCAACATGAAGAAACTTATCGTGTCATTGGCCTTTCTGTTTTGTATCATTTCTATTTTCGGCAATCTTATCACAAATTCAAGATTTGATTCGGGTAGTTCAGGATGGTTTGAATTAACTGATCCCGACTCTTTGGAAATGGGATACATTCAGAGATGGTGTAGTGATTGTGGGAGAAGTTCCACCGGTGGATTTCATCTATATCTGCCTGATGAGGCGGGGCGATATCTGGGCTATGGTTTTGTGATAACGGAATTTGAACCAGAGCAAATATATAAGCTTTCTTATGATGTGAAATACAATTGCATTGCACCGCCTCATATTACATGCCTTTTTCTGAATGAATCGATGGAAGTAGTAGGCGATGCTAATAGGATTGCAATAGCTGGCGAAGGCGATTGGCGAAGAATCGAGTTGCATGTTCATGTGCCGGACTCTATCGGTGCACTTATTGTAGGCTTTGCAGCTTATGCAGAAGGCGAGTACTGGTTCGATAATTGCTCTTTATCTATCGCCGATACTTCATATCGTGATATCATCATCGATTTTGACAATGAGATTGGAATGATCAGGAATCTATCTGGAATAAATTGTGGCCCGAAAATTCCAAATTCAACCCTGGATCTGACTGAAGGATTTGAGAATCTTCAAATCCCCATGATAAGGACTCATGACTGGTATGGCCCGGGCGATAGGCATGTCATATTCCCTGATTGGGATGCCGACCCCGAAGACCCTTCAAATTATGATTTTGCTTCCACGGATACATTCGTAACTTCGATAGTAGATTTCGGTGGAGAAGTATTTTTCAGACTTGGCGAAAGCTGGCCAACCTCGGCCGATTCTTTCAATTCTCCGCCGCCGGATAATGATGTTTGGGCAAAGGTTTGCAAAAATATCGTGCGTCATTATAACGATGGTTGGGCCGATGGATTTTATTATGACATCAATTACTGGGAAATCTGGAATGAACCAGACCTCGATATTTTCTGGACAGGGACTTCTGAAGAGTACTATGAGATGTATATAACAGTTGCCGAGACATTAAAAGCCTATGACCCATCGCTCAAAATAGGCGGGCCATGTGTGGCTGATGTTTTCAATCGAAATTATATAGATGGTTTCATCGATGCTATCGATTCGGCCGGCATTGGGCTGGATTTTTTCTCATGGCATTGGTATGAGCCGAAAACGCCCTATAATATCTATAGCGCCAATAAAGCTCTGAAACAATATCTAGGCTATAGAGGCTATGGCGATATCGAAATTATCCAAAATGAATGGAATATGACAGTTTTCGAAGTGACGGAAGATTTTGAATTCGAACCAGTTTTCGAGCTTGCAAATACATCGATAAATGCAGCTTTTTGCGCTGGAATGCTTACTCTTTTCCAGGATGCTCCTATTGAGCATCTCATGAGATATCGTGCTAATAATGAACTTTTTGGCCTATTTCTCGATGAAGATACATACACCTATTCAGGAAAGTCATTCGAACTATTCACTGAATTATATGATAGGCCGGTACGTGTCGAAGCATTGAATAGCTCGGAATCTTGCTGTGCAGAATCGACTTCTATGGCCATAATCGCCGGAAAAGATGATCATGAAATCGCCATCTTGATTGCCGATTGGTCATCGAATAGAAATGGATACAATCTTACGGTAAATAATCTTCCCGAAGATGTTGAATATAAATATGAAGTCATAGCCCTAAATGATAGCATTTTTTCGGAAATAGTTGATTCAGCAATTTTTATCTCAGATGGAAGTTTTGAAATTTCAGTACCGATGAGGGCACCGGCTACAAATCTTATAAAGCTATATGATATTAGCGGTTCTATAATTGCCGAAGAGGATATTTTTATCGAAGAGCAGTTTATAGTTTGGCCGAACCCTTTTGAAAATGAGCTTCATATTCTAACCAATGAGAATAAAACTATAGAGATTTACAATATTTTGGGCAATCTGGTCGATCGAGTCAAGCCTGGAAGTGGGAGCGAGTATATTTGGTACCCATCCGATAAGCTTGAAAGCGGAATCTATTTTATTCGAGGCCAATTTTCGAATGTGAGCTGCAAGACTATTTTATATGTAGATTGATTTGGAAAATTGCAAAAAAAAAATAGATATATCAGTTTGCTATCCTAAAAAAGCGAGAATAAAACTAATAATTATGATAATTCCACAAAAATAAATAAACTCAAAGACTAAATAGTCGAAAATATCTATGAAAGGAGTATTTTAGGCCTTTCTTATAGAAAGATAAGCATATGTTTACTAAAATTATATATTACATTTCATATAACAGGAAATTTCTATGAAGATTGTTAGTATCGGCGAAATGATTGTTTCAAATGATAAAGATGAGGTATTGAAAACTTTTGCTCTGGGGATGAGTGTGGCTCTAATTATTCACGATAAGTCGAATAATAATTATGGTCTTGTCCATATCGCATTGCCAAATGCTAAGGTCAATCGGAAAAAGGCGCAATATTCTCCCGGGCATTTTGCCGACACTGCTGTTAATGAGCTTTTGAAAATTATTAAAAAAGAATCTATGGCATATAAGCAAGAAAATATCGAAGCAAAAATTATTGGTGGCGCTAATGTAGAAAGCTTGCGAGATACATTCAAAATCGGAAAAAGAACATTATTAGAGGTAAAAAAGCAATTATGGAAGCATAAGATTCATTCAATAAGAGAGGATACTGGCGGAAACATTAGCCGTACGGTTAGTATTGATATTTCCACAGGCGAGGTAATTGTTTCTGTAGCAGGACGGGGAGAATGGAAAATTTAGATATATATGAATTAATAATAAAAAGAGGAGTTGAAGATGTCTGAGATGACCAATCAGAAGACAGCTATTCTTGAGAAAATCAAGAATACTCAACCTCTCTCATACAGCGCTATGAAGCTGATGGAAATTATTGCAGAAGAGGATCATTCCATTCAGGATATCCTGAAAATTGTTGAGAGTGATTCTATTTTGACAGCCAATATCCTTAAGGTAGTCAATTCTGCATCCTTCGGCCTGATGTCCGAGATCGATTCGATTTCCAGAGCTGTTGCATATGTGGGCGATAAGGTTATTGTCGGTATGGCTATCGCATCATGCTCTGGAGATATTTATAATCATCCACTCGAAGGTTATAGCGCTGAGACGAGAGCAATTTTGTGGAAACACAGCTTAAAAACAGCAATCGCATCAAGAGAAATCGCCAATTATGCATTCAAGAAAATTTCGCGTGAGGTAGCATATACTGCTGGTATTTTGCATGATATTGGCAAAGCTATGATTTCTGATTATCTAGGCGGAGTAAAACCTGTGATATTGGAAGTTCTGAAAAATCAGAAGGTTAGCGATTATCTCAAAGTAGAATATGAAACGATAGGAACGACACATTGTGAGACCGGCCATGAACTTGCCAAACATTGGAAACTTCCCGAAGTATATCAGGATGTGATCAATTATCATCATTATCCTTACAAAGCAAGTGAAAAGCACCGTGATATGGCTTATGTTGTTCATCTTGGCGATATGGTAGCCATGATGGGCGGAACAGGCACAGGAATCGACACTTTGCAATACCAATTGGATAAAGATTATGATAATTTTGTATCTATCGGCGCCGAGGAGATCGAACGCATGATTCTCGATGTAGAGGAGGATTTTCAGAAGACATCGGAAGCTCTCTTCATAGAATAGAGTACAGGTACACAAACTTTGATTTATTCTTATATTTGCATATATCGTCTATCAATTATTTTTCCCTATAATTTTTACTTGACGTAGATAATTAATATTATATCTTTTATTTGCTGCGCATCAGTTTGCGCAATTTTAATTTTTGGAGAGGTGGCCGAGTGGCTGAAGGCAGCTGCCTGCTAAGCAGTTATACCTTTAACGGGTATCCGGGGTTCGAATCCCCGCCTCTCCGTTTCTTTTTTCTAATCAATCGCAAAATTAGGCTTGACAAGGGACTGGGGCTTATCCTATAATATCATACAGAAGCGTTTGTGGCCAAAATGTGTCTAAACTAGTGAAAAATAACTATTTCCCAGATACTGAAGACAATTTAACCAAAAATTTAGCCCTAAAATCACCAAAATAGCTTCATTCCATAGCCAATAGTTTCATGGTTATCCTATAATCTTTATTGGTTTATTTAGTCCCCCCTGAAAAACATCGTAACTCACTGATTTTTATATAGACAAGCTCTAAAAAATTGCTTATTTCCTACATGTTGAAATTTAATAAATTTTAGCAAAATGGGGGCTTTTTATGCTATCAAAAGAACCAAAATCAGAAGGTTTAGTTTGGGATGGTGATGTGGGTTGTTCAGGATCGACTATTTAGAAGGCCTTTGTCAAATGGTACCCTCGGCTTCGCTCTGCCACCGGTTTTACTAATATCTTTTTTTCCTGGCTATCTTTTACATCCTTTTATATCCTGGTTCATATTCCTTCGAACCAGGATTTTGCAGGATGCGAAGGATTACCAGGATATTAGAAAATAAATGTGTACTTCTTATCCTGCGCATCTTTTTTATCTTTTTCCATCATGGTTCAAAATTCTTATGCCTGAATCAAGATTCGCAGGATTGTAGGATTTTCTTGAAATTATTTTAATCACACTACTGTCCCAAAGAATCATAACAACCACCCCACTTTCCCGTCATCATAACCACTTGATTTAGGTGGACTTAGCATGTTTGCTATTTCTTTTCTATCAAGCAATGAGTGGTTAATTTTGCGAATTAGGCTCATAATATTTGACAGTTTGGAGCAAACTGTCTTAGGAGTTTTCTACGAAAACTCCAACCTAAAGCATGGAAGTTGTCGCAACCCAAAGCTGAGTCTCAATCGAATTACGATTGCGGCCCAGAAAGCGTTTGATTTTCAAGTTCTGCTTAATCCATTTAAAGGAAACTACCAAAGAGTTTTGCCGGGCAAAACACTACTGGCATCGATCAGGCAATTTGCTTTGGCTTCGCATCTCCACAAGGTTCGTAAAAAAGAATTGTCATCAATCTTTTGCAGGTTATTTTCTTGACATATTTGTTGGCGGATTTAACTTTAACGATACGGTCGAATGCAAGTCGATCTATAAAATAACTGGAGCCATACAGACTCGGTTTATTGATTTGGGCTAGGATTGTTGGCAAAAACTCATTTGGCGTAACTCCTTTCGTATTAGGTTTTTATCTACTAATAATATAAGGTGGTTACGCAAGAAACTCTAGCCTTTTTTCTTCGGGACAGTACTATGTTTCATTTATTTTTAAGGAGGAATAACTCTATGCTAAAAGAAAAATGTACCGCCTATCTGGATTTTCTTTGTAATAAAATCGATAGCCGGAGAGTCGGTAGTAAAGGAAACATCGCATCGACCGACTATTGCAAAGAGATTTTCGAATCCTTCGGCTGGAATACCGAGATGACTGCCCTGGATGTTATCGATTGGCAAGAAAACGGCGCAATATTATCAATCGATGGTGAAGAGTTCGATGTATTGCCGAGTCCTTATTCTGTGGGGTGTGATGTGAAGGGCGAATTAATCAAGATTTCGAATATCGAAGAGCTTGAAAAGGCAGATTTGTCCAACAAAATCGTGTTTTTCCACGGCCAAATTGCCAAAGAACAGCTTATGCCAAAAAGCTTCGTGTTTTATAATCCTAAAGAGCATCAAAAGATAATTGCATTTCTTGAAGAAAAGAGGCCCCTTGCAATAATCAGCGCAACTGGCAGAAATGCTGCTTTGGCTGGCGGAGTGTATCCATTTCCTCTCATCGAAGACGGAGATTTCGATATTCCATCGGTTTATACGACGGAAGAAGTTGGTGAGGTAATTGCAAAGAAAACCGGAATGATTGCTCAACTTGTATCCGAAGCCAGAAGGATACCTTCGAAGGCTTACAATGTAATCGGCAAAAAAGGCAAAAATCCGGCACAGAGAGTTGTGGTAACCGCACATATCGATGCCAAAATGGGAACACCCGGTGCAATCGATAATGCCACTGGTGTGATAGTGCTATTGCTTCTTGCGGAGCTTATGAAAGACTATAATGGCGAGAAAATGATAGAGCTTGTGGCATTCAATGGCGAGGACTATTATTCAGTGCCTGGACAAATGGCTTTTGTGGCAAAAAATCAGGATAAATTCGACCAGATCGAGCTTAATATCAATATCGATGGCGCTGGTTTGAAAAATAGCAAATCAGCTATCTCATTTTATGATTTACCAGATAATTTCCAGGCGAATGCCAGAGAAACGATTGAGAAATTCGATGGTTTGGTCAAAGGCGCACAATGGCCGCAAGGCGATCATAGCATATTTTTGCAATTTGGTTGCCCGGCGATTGCAGTAAGTTCGGAATGGTTCATAGAACATGTCGATAATCAGGATATCACGCATACGCCGAAAGACAAGCCTGAGATTGTAGATTGCGATAGGGTAGTAGAGATTGCAAAGGGTCTTGCGTATTTTCTACAGCAATTAGATCAGGTTTAATGATTGAATATATATTTTTTGATATGTCAAGAACTGGGTATATTGACGTGTTATTGTTGAATATATTCTCAGTTTAGAAAATACCATGCACCCAATTATCCGGCCTAATAGAAATTACCTGGCCTCATCCTACAAATCAGTATTCAATGTTTCCATTATCTTGACAGTGAGATCCTGTTGGGTGAAGGGTTTTGTAACGTAGTTTTTGGCTCCTGCTTTTACTGCCTGTATTATATGCAAACGCTCGTTTTCTGTTGTTACCATCATAAAAGGTATACTCTTATATCTTTCGTCATTTTTGAGATTTTCAATTAGCTCGGGGCCATTCATTTCTGGCATATTCCAGTCTATCAGGATGAGTTTTATGTCTTTGTATTGATCTTCGAGTATTTTAAGTGCCTCTTTGCCATTTTGAGCCTCGAGAAAATCATAGTCTAATAAATCCACGGCATTTGATATTATCATTCTCATTACTTTTGAATCATCTACTGATAGAATCTTCATTATTCCCCCTATTTTATCTGATAGCAAATGCTATTATCGAATCTTTTGATATTAAATCTATTTGAATAATTAGAAATACTCTCCGCCGAACCCATAAAGAAATAGCCATCGGGCTTCAATTGGGAAGCGATATTATCGAATAGTTGAATCTTGAATTTTTCGGAGAAATAGATCGCCACATTTCGACAAAAAACTATATCGAATAATCCAAATTGATCTATCGGATTTTGAAGATTGAATTTTTTGAAAGTTACTATTTTTTTTATCTCATCATTCAAAATCCATACTCTTTTTTGTTTTTTGAAATATTTGTTCAGGTATAGTTCTGGTATCCCTCTGCTCATCGATATGCTATCATATCTCCCCAATTTTGCCATTAGCAAAGCCGAATTGGAAATATCAGTTGCCAAAATTTCGAAATTACCGATATTCATATTTCTAAATTCAGGATTTTCAAGAAGCTGATTTATAATCATTGCTATGCTATATGGTTCCTGTCCTGTAGAACATGCCGCTGACCAGATTCTAATTTTCCTTGTCTTTTTGTTCATGAAATATTTTATTCTCTCCGGTAGGACGTATTTCTCGAGAACTGTGTATGGATGATCGTCCCGGAACCATGACGTTTCATTTGTTGTTATGGCATCTATTATCTTATCGCGAAATTTATTTGTTTTATCCCTTGATGCTTTATGATATAAATCCAGATATGATTTAGAACCGGAGATCGCCATCAAATTCGAAAGTCTCGATTCTATAAGGTATTCCTTGCCATCGGGCAAATCGATACCACATTCCGTCTTGATAAAATTCCTCAAAAGGTCAAATTCGGATTGCGTTAGTGTTAAAGGCATTTCACGCAACTTTCTTATTTTTATTAACTTTTTCCATTATTCTCATTGCAATATCTTCTACTGGAATGCTAATATCAGAAAGGCCAGCCATCTCGATTGCCCTGGGCATTCCATAGACAACGCATGATTCTTTATTCTGTGTTATTGTAAATGTGCCTTTTCTCTTAAGCATTTTCACGCCTTCTAAGCCATCATTGCCCATACCGGTAAGAATTACCGATAGAGTTTTGGCAGGGAAAACTCCACCAACCGAACGAAAGAGCACATCGACAGAAGGCTTGCAGCTATTAACAGGCGGCGTATCCAGAAGGCCGACTATAGTGTTTGCGCCTTGTTTGCGTATAATCATATGCCTTCCGCCTGGTGCGATATAGGCTATCGAAGGTTTTAGTATCTCGCCATCGCTTGCCTCTTTTACGTCTATTATCGATTTTTTATCGAGATTTCTTGCTAATGAAGCCGTGAAAACAGGCGGCATATGCTGGACAATTACAATAGGTATCGGAAAATTTCCTTCAATATGGGGAATAAGCTTCGATAGAGCCTCCGGCCCACCAGTAGATACACCGATTGCAAGAATATCAAAATCTGTGGGAGCAGCAATTTTTTTGACAACTTTAGGCTTTGGTTTCTCCCGTGATTGTTTTTTATTTTTCTTTTTATGCTTTAGATTTGATATTCTATGTCTTGTATTGAAAAATCTGAGAAGCGGCCTTAGCTTCCCTGTCAATTCTTCGATTGATTTTTCCATGCCCAATCCGGATGGTTTCTCGATAAAATCCATTGCGCCTGCTTCAAGGCATTTTATTGTTATATCGGCACTTTTTTCACTTGCAGCACTCACCATAATAACAGAAATCAAAGGATATTCTGCCTTGATTTTTTTCAGGGTTTCCAGGCCATTTATACCGGGCATCTCTACATCTAATAGTACAAGATCGGGTTTAGCATTTTTTATTTTTCTTAAAGCGATACTTCCATTAGGAGCAGTTCCAAGGATCTCTACATTGGAGATGCTTTCTAAGACAACCCGTATTATTTTTCTATATGTAATCGTATCATCTACGATTAATGCTTTTATTTTGTCGGACATGATGAGCCTTTTATTATTATTTGTTTAGTTCAAAACCTCGCTAATTTTTATAACTGAAAGAATTTCTCTATCGAGTTTGGCGATACCGGAAATATACTTTTTCTTATCTTTTGATACATTCGCCGGTGCTTTCTGTATTTTCGCCTCATTGATTTTAATGACCTCGCCGATTTTATCGACAAGCAGGCCAACAACATGCATTCCCATATTTACTTTTTTGTCATCTTCAAAATAAGGTAATGTCATATCGGAATTTGTTTTCAGTATTATACACCGAGTTTGTTCATCTATTTCGGTAGGTTCCTGGCCCAACTTTATACCTAAATCGAGTACCGTTACAATTTGGCCTCTCAAATTAAGAAGGCCGCGCACATAAGGAGGCAGCTTATGAACCGGTGTCATATCGAGATGCCGATAGATATCGCTTATCACTAAAATATCTATACCATATAGCGAATCATTGATATAAAATGATGAAAATTGTCTTTCAGACATTATGCCGCCTCCTTGAATTCACTTCTATTATTCAGAAGATTGCAAACAGTACTAAGAAGCCTAATTTTATTCGTCTTTTTCTCAAAAGAAGTATAACCGACATCCTGAGTATTTTTTGTATCCATCTCGGATGAATATAAACCCAGAACAGGGATATGTTTATTAAGTTCGCTCTGATTAATTATCTTGGAAAGCTCGAAACCATCGATATCATCGATTTTTATATCGGTTAGGACGATATCAAACTTTTCTTTGGCAATAATCTCTCTGGCAGCGCTACCATTTTCGACCTGATGCACTTTGATGCCGGCTTCATTGAGATAGAAACTTTCGAGATATCTTAGAAATGGTGTATCTTCGATAAGTAATGCTTTTTTGGAACGAGCAGCCTCGAAGCATATCTTTTCACCAAATATTACAGGGTCAACCATTTCTAAAAGGCCATAGGTATCCAATAAAAGTAGAATTTCATTTTTAATGATGCTGGAGCCAAGAATGCCATTGCTCCTGATATTTCTGGAATCGAGGTCGATTGCAGTTTCCATTACATCCATTATTTCGCCAGCTACTATTCCTACTGGCTTTTGTGTGATATTTGGAATAATGAGATATAATGTATCTTTATCAATATTATTTCTATTGACCTGAAGATAATTCTCCAGTCTGATAAGACGTAAAGAACCGCCATTGTATTTGATGTATTCATCATTGCCAATCTTTTCGATATCTGATACATCGATTTTTTCGATTCGCCTGATCATATCGAGTTGTATGGCAAATCGCTCGCTTGTATTATTTCTGAATATCAATATCGATTGAAGTTCTTTATGGCTTCTTTTTCTATCTTTCATCTTTAGCTCATTTCCTTTTTCAATTCCTTCGAAATCGAGTTTTGCAGTCTGGGCAATTCCCTGTGCATCGAGAATAGTGGCAACTTCGCCATCGCCCATAATAGTCGATCCAGCATAGCAATCATTAGCCTTGATATATTTCGACATCGGCTTGACGACTGTTTCTTCAGAATCCAGTACCTTATCGACGAATAGGCCAAATTTATTATTCAATGCCCTAAGCACCATAACCGTCTTGGTTTTTCGATTTAGCCTATTATCTTCTGGAATATCAAGAGCATCGGCAAGGTCCACCAGTGGAAGGATTTGGTCGCGATATCTCAGTACTCTCGATTCATTTACAATACCGATATGCTTTTCCATATCGATCTCTCTAAGTCTGAGTACCTGTTCGATATTTACTTGCGGAATCGCAAATCTCTCTTCACCTGATTCAACGATCATTGCCGAAATGATAGCAAGAGTCAGTGGTAGGCGAAGATTCACTCTGGTACCTTTTCCTGGAGTCGATTCCAGATCGACTGTGCCACCAAGTTTCTCGATATTGGTTTTGACGACATCCATACCAACGCCGCGTCCCGAAACATCGGTAACTTCTGTGGCAGTAGAGAAGCCTGGGGCAAAGATGAGGTTTTGAAGTGCTTTTTCACTCATGCCCTGCGCTTCTTCAGCAGAAATAATATGCTTTTCGACAGCTTTTTCCAATATTGCCTGGCTGTCGAGTCCTTTTCCATCATCGATTATTTCAATATTGACAAGGCCGGCTTCGTGGTATGCGCGAAGGATAACCTTTCCAACAGCAGGCTTGCCATTATCCACCCGCTCTGTGGCTGATTCTATTCCATGATCGGCTGTATTTCTAATTAGATGAGTCAAAGGATCGCTCAGAGCTTCTATTATCGAACGGTCCAGTTCGACTTCTTTGCCATAGATCTTAAGGTCGATTTCTTTTCCGAGTTTATGCGATAGATCGCGTAATATCCTCGGAAATTTATCGAAAACACGGCTTACTGGCTGCATTCTTGTCTGCATAATTGATTCCTGCAATTCGCTGGTTATCAAATTGATATTCTGAAGAACACCATTTAAGCCCTTGAATTCATTGATTCTATTCGAAAGTATCTGGAGTAATTGATTTCGCCCCAGTACAAGCTCACCGACAAGATTCATGAGATTATCCAGAAGGTTTACATTAACTCGAATGGTTTCTTGAGTCTCGGAATGAGACATTATTTTGTTTGCAGGGCTTTTCTTTTCTTCTTGCCTGGCTGCTGTCTCTTGAGATTTTGCATTTTCTTCGAACGATTTGTTTTCTTCTTGTTTTACGTCTGGCTCTTTTTCACCATCTGATTTCTGGCCCCAGATCCTTTTATCTTGTTTTGTATTGTCTATACAAATTACCTCATCCTCGACTAAACCCGGAATCTGTGCGAGAATATCATCGAGTTCATTTTGCTCGATAAGTGGAGTATGTTCAGGTTTCTCTTCTATTTTTTCCGGCTCTTCAGTAATGTCATCGACTGTAAGTTGTCGGACACTGCTTTCTGGAAGGTCGAGAGCGATAAAGAATAGCTCATATTCAAGAATAGACTTACAACTGAACCGAAGATTACCATCGAGATTTTCTTCATCGATATTCTCAAGGTCGATATTCGACTTTAATATTTCGCCAATCGATGAAGCTTCCTCAATATAGAAAGCTATATCATGATCTTTGACGATTTCCTTATCATCGAAGTCGATTTCGACTGCAAATATCTTTTGCCCGGTATTACTGCCTTTTTCGAATTCCTCTTTAGTAGGCACTATGTCATTCGAGACAGCTTTCGAGCCTGGGTTTTCGGATTCATTTTCTTTCTGTTGAGTCTCTTTTTTATCTTCTTCACTAGCTAGATGTTTTTTGAGAAGATTTATTTCTTCTTCTATTTCATAAGAGTCGCAATTATCCACGTCATCTATCATAAGCCTTAGCTTATCGATTCCAGCAAAAAGTGCATCTATAAGTTCGGAAGTTGGCTTCATCTTGCCATCACGGATTTTCATCAGCAAGTTCTCCATGATATGAGAGAGCCTATTTATTTTGTCGAAATCGAAGAAGCCTGATGAACCTTTTATACTATGGATTCCACGAAAGATCTCATTTATTAGATCTTGCGATGGATTATCCAGAGACTTTTCAAGCTCGAGAAGGTCTGGTTCGATACTGGTCAGGTTATCCCGTGATTCGAGAATAAAATCCTGTATTAATTGTTTATTATCCATTCCAAATCCTTCTTATGCAGCTTTTTTGATTTCTTCAAGCTCATCGACTTTAACATTGAACTGCCCAACAGCTGCCTTTAATTTCTTAGCTAGTTCGGTTATCTTACCCGCGGTGTCATTGGTTGTTGCTGCTTCGGAACTCATGACATTGGCAGCGTCATTGACTCCGCTTATGCTCTGCGATACCTCATTGACTCCGGTTTCGGCTTCTTTTATTGACCTCAGGACTTCTTTTTCTATGCTGGTGTTTAGATCGACTACTTTCATCGATACTTCTTCGGCACCGGATGCGGCTCCAGCGACAGAGCGTGATATCTCATTGGTTGTGGAGCTTTGCTCTTCGACTGCGGTTGCGATGATATTGGTGATATTATTTATCTCACTGATTATATTGGATATTTCTGTTATAGACTCGACAGCAAGATTGGTCTTTTCCTGCATATTCTGGATCTGGCCGGTGATTTCATCGGTTGCTTGAGCTGTTTGTTTGGCAAGCTCTTTGACTTCATTGGCCACGACAGCAAATCCTTTGCCGGCTTCGCCTGCCGATGCCGCTTCGATTGTGGCATTTAGCGCGAGTAGATTAGTCTGGTCTGCGATATCATTAATCACATCGACAACCTTACCGATTTCATTGGCGGCAAGATTCAGGTGATTCATGATATCGGTTGCCGAATCGGCATTCTCTGTTGCATCGCCGGATATGCTGGAGGCGCGGAGCGTATTTTTTGATACTTCCTGAAGGCTCGATGTCAGCTCTTCGATGGCGGTAGCGACAGTATTGACATTGGTCGCCATCTCCTCTGATGCTGAAGCTATTGTCGAAACGCCTTCGGACATATTTTCGGTCGAACGGGTTACTTCGGTTACATTATTGCTAATTTGTTCGGCAGATGCAGCCACTGTGGTGGATTGAGCAGTCATCTCTTCTGTACCTGCTGCGAGATTTCCGGCAATTTCGGTCAGGCTTTCTGCGCCTGTATTGAGTTCATTCGATGAGCGCATAACGACTGTTATGGAATTTTCGAGTGCTTCCAGAGCGATATTCACATTTTGCGTGAATTCTTCGAGCTGCCCACGATAGTCGCCTTCGACACGTGCTGTTAGGTCTTTGTCGGCTGTTGCCTGCATGACACGCATTACCTGCGTAATCGGGTCTATGACGGCATCGAGTGTATCATTAATGCCCTGAACAACCTGGCGGAATGCGCCCTGATGCGCCGAAATATCCGCTCTTGTGTCAAGTTTACCAGCTATTGCTGCTTCGGATAGCTCATTGGTATCATTAATAAGCATACGAACCGCACCGATTGATTCATCGAAAGATTCCTTGATCTTTACGAATAGCTTTCTCACATCTTTGGTATATTCGTCTGCTTCATCTACTTCGGTAACAATGTCCAGGTTTCCTTTGGAGAATTCCACGAGGTTAGCGGCTATCTTTTGCACTTGTTTCTGCTGGAACTCGCGCACTCTATTGGCGGCAGTGATATCCTGGATTACTTCGATATGGCCGATATTCTCGCCATCTCTACCTGTAATATATTGAGTATCGACCTGGAAATCTTTATTCATGCCGGGTTGCTGGAAGTAGGATGTCGGTTTTCCGCTTCTAAGCATTTCGATTCCGCATTTGTCGGTTTGGCAGATATCGGCACTCCACTTATTACATTGTTTGCCGAGCATCTCTTCGCGGTCGAGGCCGGTAAGTTCTGCGACGGCTTTATTGAAGAAAAGCCAATTCATATCCATATCAGTTACCGAAACGGGATACGGAACTGCATCCAGAGCGGCTTTATAGACATAAAGCTCTTCTGCAACGAGATTGAATGTATTATTCATTCCAGCGATAAGCTCGCGATATGCGCCCTGGAATTTGGCTTCATTTCCGCGGGCATCGAAATTGCCGTTTTCTGCCTGTTCGGTTAGGCCGGTAACTTCATTGTGCATATTCTGAAGAACATCGGCGACATTGTTGACAGCATCTTTGATTTTCTGATAGTCGCCTGAAAAGTCCTGCTCGATACGTTCATCAATATTGCCTTCGGAGACCTTGGATAGGATCTTGACAGATTCATTGACAGGGCTAACAAATGAATCGACCATATTATTGATACCGACCATCATCTCAGCATAAGAGCCATCGAAATTATCCGGATTGCCACGATATTCAAGCTCACCTTTCTCGGCGGCTGAAATCAGGCCGGAGATTTCTTCCATCAGGTTTGAATATACTTCGCTTATCTCAATCAAGCTTTCTCCAAGAATATCTTTATCGGATGCTTTTTCTATATCGACAAAAACATTGCCTTCGGCAATCTTGCGAGAGATTTCTGCTTTATGCCTGAGTGATTTACTCATCTGCCGGAATGAGTCCGCAAGCTGGCCGATTTCGTCTTCGGAAGTATATTCGATATCATTTTCTACATCGCCGAGTGAAAGCTTATGCGAAATATTGGCCATTTCTTTGATTGGCGCAGCTAACTTTTTGCCGAAACTGCTCGAGACGAAAATTCCAATTATGATTAGAGCGAGACTCACAATTGCAATATTTCTGATTAAATTATTCATTGAAGCAGAAAACAGGCGGGAAGTCTCCTGGAATTCATCTTCCCATGAGCCGGCGCTTATTACCCAGTCCCAGGGTTCATAATAGGTTAGCGCTGCTGTTTTATATCTTAATTCTTCATCTTCGCTATTTTTCCAGGGGTAGCGATAATACACGATTTCGCCATTGGCTTCTTTGGCTCTTTCGATGATTTCCTGGATTATGTATGTTCCTTCGTGATCCTTTGTATCCCAGACATTTTCGCCATCTCGTTTACCACC
Organism: Candidatus Zixiibacteriota bacterium; assembly: GCA_046542255.1. Taxonomy (GTDB): domain Bacteria; phylum UBP14; class UBA6098; order JBKHBT01; family JBKHBT01; genus JBKHBT01. The sequence goes on from JBKHBT010000066.1 coordinate 15,434, forward strand.
ATCAGAGATCTGATAGAGTCCATCCGAATTGATTACTGCGACATAGCCGGTTTCGCCGACTTTTGTGTTTATCACAGTCTTCCTAAGATCATCTACTGCCTCAATTTTCTTACCATAATAAAGTGCTCCTATAACTTCATCAGAGCTGTTTTTAATGGGTTCATATTTGGTAAGATACCAGTCATTAACAACATAAGCTCTTCCTGTATAGGTTTCGCCCGAAAGCAGCGTATTGACAACTTCATTTGCCGTACCATCGGGATTTTTGGCAGGGATGTAAGTACCGATAGCTCTTTCGCCATCGGTTTTCTCTACATTGGTGGCAATACGAAGCATATCCCCTTTATCATTCATCTTCTGGAAAATAGTGCAAGTACCGCCGACAAGTTCCGAAACTTCATCGACTACCGGGGTTTTTCTATCGAAGGCAGGATTTTTTTCGAGCTTTGTTCGGCCGATTTGCATTTTTGGTATCGATACAGTCCGCGATTCCTGTGTAAATTGGTTCATTACTTGCCATTTGGACAACTCATTTGAAAAACCGGGATTACCTAAAGTATACAATTCTTTGCGAGCAACATTAAGATTCTTCTTAATGTCTTCAATCAAAACGGCATTTGTAGTGCTGGCAAGCCCTTTTGTATCCAGCGCAATCTGTTCCAGATGCTCTTTTGCATCGGTATCGATTTGGGCATTGACTTCTTTCTGGACCTTATCTCGCTGTAAGAGTAGCATCCCTGCTATTATCAATACAGGTATGAGTATCATAAATGTATTCTGGATACTCAGTTTTTTGCCAATAGATTTCTTCTGGCTAGTTTTGAATTTTTTGAATAGATTCTGCGTCATTTTGCACACTCCGTTTTACGTTTCTGGTTTTCTTTTTCATAGAAGAATAACGGCAGTTTTTTGTATCGACTTTAATTTAGAAATGATTGCAAATAAGTGAAATATTGTTACTTAATACAGCAATATGAGATGTTTATTGTCTTGGTGATTTTATATCGCGTGTTTTGGAATTCAGTAGGGCGCGGGTCCGCGACCCGCCTTTTTGCCCTTCTGAAAATCTATATTACGCAAGGTATTGATGACGGGTTGCAGGAGGCTGTTTCATAACTTGAATTTTTGGCAAAAGAATCACTATTCGACTCTGGTTGCTTCGACACGGGCCTGCTTTGCGGGCTTACTACTCAGCTGCTTCACGATCTCGCCATCGACCCAAAGTGCCATATCGAGCCATTTCTTTGATACATCAATACCCACGAACGCCTTCATGATTGCTCCTTTTTATAAGTTTTTCCTTGCATCTCATTGCTTCAACTCATAAATTGGAGCTTGAAGCTCAAGATTCTGTCGAAGCTTCAGAGATGGAATGGGATGCGATTCAGTCTGAGCAAGAATTTTTCAATTAAGCGACCGATGAATTTACATCCCATTCTTTTTTATTAAATCTATCTTAACTTGTCAATGAAAAAATCTACTTGTTTAACATATGAGGGACCGATTTGAATGGCAAATTAAATCGGTCACTGAGCAGGAATCATTGCTTGCAATGATTACGTGTCGAAGTGATACTTCACAAAACAATATCAAACCAGCCTGATAATTTCTCCTTTTGTTTCCGCCGCCCCGCCCATATTCCATCCATAATATAACTCGGGATAATCAATACAAGTATCAATATCCCCCGACAATGTAACAGTCTGCTCGCTGCGTGATAAGACAAAATAGCCGGTGCCGGGGTAGAGGGTGTCGTTGGAGATATCAGAAATATCTTGATATACGCCAAAACCTGGAGCAGGATTAAAAAGCCAGATATCGGGCTCAATGCCAGTAAAGTCAAAAGTTGTTGTACCTTCGATTGGTACCGAGAACAAATTCCAGCCTTTATACAGATCTAGATTGAATTCAACAGATAAAGCACTTAGACAGAGAATGGAAAATACCATGATTATTAATTTTTTTCTCATTAAATTCACCTCGTGTAAAATATTTTTTTTATAACTTTCTTTTCTAACATGTTTACTTTTACAAAATAAACACCTGAACTCAAATCATTTGGTTTCCATTTTACAGACCTCCCGTTAAGTGCATCTATTTGCTTTCCCTGAATATCGTAAATGTAAAACTCTAGGAAATCATTACTTGAAAAGCAAACTTCATGAGTAAATGGATTAGGATAGATTTCAAAACCTGATGAATTTACTTGATTGTGACTTTCTCTAATATTCCAGACGATAGAGTCTTCGTTGTAGACATATAAGCCAAAGTTATTAACGAAGTATTTATTGTTCTGTTCATCAACAGCAATATCCCATATAACACCTGGAAAATCTCCATCTAAAGTTGGAATATTATCGAATAATAACCCTGAGCTACGAAATCTTCTGAAGATTCCTTCTTCATCGCCTCCCAGATAAAGAGTTCCAGAATTATCAACTAATATCTTGAGATGCCCTGCTGTTATCCCATTGCTACTGTCATAGTGTTGCCATGTGATTCCATTGTATTCGCTTAATACATTATCATGAAAATATGATAAAAGAAGAAAAGTATCATTAAAAGAAACATCATAACAAATTAAAGAATATAAACCATCGCTTGTGTCATAAACACTAAAGGATGAATCAACGTATGATATGAGTCCAATTGGTGAAGTAAACCACTTTACATTTGCATTGTCGATCGCTACATATCTTACTGTTTCAACAGGTAGATCATGTAAAGGTCTTAGCCATCTTAACGTATCTCGATCAATATAAATGGCACCATACGTTGTTGTCGCCCATAAAACATTATTGCCATCAATCTCTATGTCTTTTACCCATTTGATGTAAAAATCCACAAGCGTATCCAGCGCATAAGAAGTCCAATTCTCGCCATCAAACTTAGTTAGGCCGCCATCGAAAAGAACAGTCCCAGTCCCAAACCAAATATT
>JBKHBT010000067.1:0-18239 GCA_046542255.1 Candidatus Zixiibacteriota bacterium
TATATATATGGCTTTAAAAGAGATTCAGTGTTAAATTTAGGTAAAGTAAACAATCTCGACTTGAATCCTCGTTGAGAAGCTCTGCTTCTCTTAGGCTTTGAAAGAATCGAAGCGGAGCTTTGGAAAAGCTTGCGCTACAAAGCAGAGCTTTGTAGCGAGGGTATTTGGTTGAGAGCTTTGTAGCGAGGGTATTTGGTTGACAGCTTTGTAGCGATAGCAGTAGTTTTGTTTATCTACTTATTGAATTTCACCATTTAGGTTAATTCAGTAAAGCTATAAGTTGTTTAATATTAAATAAATAGAAAGTTCACATTCCGATAAAACAGAATCGAGGTGTGTTCAGGGGATATAAAATATTGGGCAATTGCACATAAAAAAACTGCCCTTCGTCATCCGGGTGGAGATGCGAAGGGCAAGGGGTTTGGGTAGTTGGGAAGTAGAAGGAGATTTATTTATTATTCCTCAAAAAAGCAGGAATATCATATTCACTTGTATCAATATCGAAATCGTCCTTTTCCGGCTCATCGGACTCCAAAGATGCTTCGATCTTTTTGGTCTCTTTCTTGATATCAGGCTCGATAAAAAAAACATCGGAATCTTTTTCTTGCTTCGGCTGATATGAAGGAGCCTTTTCAAGTTTGGATTTCTTCTTTTTCGGTGGAGATGGAACATTCAGGTCGCCGCCATCTGTGAAAATATCCAGAATATCATTATCCTTTTTGGTATTCATGGTAGAGACATTGTTAGTAATAATTTTCTTCTGTTGATTTCTCTTGAAACCAGCAGCTATGACGCTCACACGCAATTTATTGCCAAGATTATTATCAATTGTTGTACCGAAAATGAAATTGGCCTGCGGGCCTGCAGCTTTGCTGACAATATCGGCAGCTACCGATACTTCGTACATTGTAAGATTGCTTCCAGAAATGTTCATCACAACACCTTTGGCACCATTTATAGAAACACCTTCCAGCATCGGTGATGATATCGCTTTTGTCGCTGCAATTTCGGCGCGATCTTGATTATCATCTGTCTCTGCTTCGCCGATACCAATAAGAGCATCACCACCAGCTTCAGAAATAACAGCCCTAACATCGGTGATATCCAGATTAATAATTCCGGGTATAGTGATAAGGTCAGAGACGCTCTTGACACCTTGATGGAGCATTTCATCTGCCGTCAGAAGTGCTTCCTGGAAACTTGTCGAAGGATCCACAATATCCAATAGCCTCTGATTGGGAATAACTATCAGCGTATCTACGATACCCTGTAATTCTTTAATTGCATTTTCAGCATTTTGCTTTCTCGTATTTCCTTCGAAAGAAAACGGTTTTGTAACAACAGCCACTGAAAGTGCTCCCGTTTCTCTTGCAATCTCTGCAACGACCGGAGCAGCGCCACTACCTGTTCCACCGCCCATACCAGCTGTTATGAATATCATATCGGAACCATCGAGCAGTTCTTTTAATGTCTCGGAATCTGTTTCTGCAGCTTTTCTTCCATTTTCAGGGTCGCCACCTGCGCCTAAGCCTTTATTTGACTTATGGCCGATAACCAACTTTGTGGGTGCAGATGACATTTCAATTGCCTGTGCATCTGTATTGAGTGCGATATACTCGACTTTCTCGAGTTTGGCTTCGATCATTCTCTCGACCGAATTGTTTCCTGCGCCACCGATACCAACAACTACGATGCGCTCTTTTCCTTCTGGAATGTACCTTTGAACCGTTTCAACAACTTCTTCTTCAGTTGCTTCAAAAGCATCATCAACTGGTTCTACAAAACTCATGACAAACCTCCATTTGTAATGTTACTAAAATAATTATTATCATTTATAAGCCTTTTTAACCCAAAAATTCCTAAAAGTTTGAATAACCTTCGAAAAGAAGCTTCTCTTACGTCTTTTCTTGCTTTTGGGTAAAGCATTTTTTTCAATCGTCACCAAAACAGCTCCCACAGCTGCCGAATGAATTGGTGTTTTAATAAAATCTTTCATCTCCGTACCCTCGGCAGGGATACCTATTCTTACAGGCACATCAAATATCTTTTCAGCGATTTGAATCAAGCCTGGCAACTGGGATGTGCCACCTGTTAAGACGATGCCCGCGGTCAATTTATCAAAAAGGCCTGCTTTCTGCATTCTATTTTTAGACATGCTGAGAATTTCTTCGATTCTTGGCCTAATAATATTCACCAGCAATTGCCTTGTTACCTGTCTTGGTTTTCTGCCTCCGATTCCGGCGATTTCAATCATTTCATTTTCACTGATTTTCTCCTGAAGACAGTGGCCATTTTCGACTTTGATCTTCTCTGCATGTTTTTCTGGAATTCTTAGTCCGACACTTATGTCATGTGAAATGCTCTTTCCAGCGAATCTAATCGAGTCGGCAAATATCATTCTCCTTTTGCTCATGATGCCAATATCTGTGGTGCCGTGGCCTATATCGAGTATTGCTACGCCAAGTTCTGCTTCTTCTTCGAGTAAAACAGAATTGGCGGCCCCTTCGACCCCCAGAGTGACATAATCGATTTTCAACCTTTGCGCTTCGAGAATATGGAAAATATTATTTATCGTCGTCGTGCCGAGAGTTGCGATATTTACATCCGCTTCCAATCTGATGCCGACCATGCCAACAGGATCTTCGATACCGATCTGGTCATTAACAGTAAAGGTTTCGACAAAGGTTTCAACGATAGTTTGGTCAGCCGGGATTACTACAGCACGAGCACTTTCTAATAGTTCGTAAACATCGTCATGGTTTATCTGGCCGCGTTCTTTTGGTATAGCGACAAACCCATGGCTTTTTACCCATTTTAAGGTCTCGCCACCCATCGATACAGTTACATAAGCAATCTTTTTGTCTGCTATTTCTTCGGCCTGTTTGAGCGCTCTTAGAATCGATGCGGAAGCCTTCTCGATATTGACTATACTTCCATGCTGAACGCCCTCAGAAAGGGCTTCTCCCAATCCGATTATATTGATTCCACCATCAGCTTCTTGTTCTGCGATTATGATTATTGTATTTTTGCTGCCTACATCTATTACTGCAATTGTGTCCATCTTTACCTCTTAATCAACCTTTGTAACCTTCTTTAAATTTCAGTATCACTCTGTCTTCGAATCGAAGGTCGACAATTTTTAATCTCTCGCGCTCGCAATAAACTGCGGGCAAAGAGTGAATCAATTTTTCGATTTTATCTTCATATTGCTTTTTTTTACCAATTACTATGGCAAGTCCATCCGGAATCATTCTTATAGAAATACCCTGTTCATAAGAATAGTTAATCTCTGAAATATTAACCAAAAGATCTGGTTGGATATTTTTAACCGATTCAATAAATATTATTATATCTTTTAATGCATAGCTTTGTATTTCAGAAAATTCCTTAGCTTCTATATAGCTGGACAATCCCGATATAATAGGTAGATCAGGTATCATCGAAGGATCATCGAAGGGTATAAGGATTCTTTCCTTTGTTAAACCATAGATTTTCTCTAGATTTATCAAGACTATTGGTTGATGTTCAACAATAAAGATTTCCAGTCGATTCGGAAAGATACGCCTTATTTGCGCCTTTTTAATTTCAGAGATATTTGATATAGCTTCTTCTTTAGTTTGAATATCTGCCAGGACAATATTTTGATTTAGTTGATCATCTATGATTTTGAAAATATCTCCGGAATACAATTCTGCTGCACCATAAAGTTCTACAAACTCGATATTAAAATCTGGATTAGAAAATAGAAAAGCCATCATCGTAAGAATCAACAACGCAAAAACCAATACTAATGAAGTAATATTTGCCATTTTCTTTTTAATAGTAGATTTTTCCATCGAATTCACCCTTTAGTATGATTTCTGTCTCGAGTTGGATATTCTTATATTTTTTTACAGTCTTTTTTACCATTTTAATAAGTTTCCAAATATCTCCTGCTTTTGCTGCTGATGAGCTTATTATAAAATTTGCATGTTTCGATGATACTTCTGCACCATTATACGAAAGTCCTTTAAGGCCGATTTCATCGATAATTTTTCCAGCATGTTCGCCTTCCGGATTTTTGAAAACACAGCCTGCCGATCGCTTATTCAGAGGTTGGTTTTCATCTCTTTTATTATTGATCTCTTTTATTTTCGCTATGCATTTCTCACTATCTTCTATTGTCATCAAAAATTCTGCCCAGAGATAAATCATCCTATTAGGGCCTTTTCTATATTCGAAATTCATAGCACCCTGATCATGCCAATGCATTTCACAGTTCTTTTTATCGATGCCTTTTATTTTGATTATCTTATCAGAAATTTCAGTACCATAGGCTCCGGCATTCATATAGAGAGCACCGCCGACACTACCGGGGATTCCTGCTAAATCTTCCAATCCAGAAAGTCCATTCTCTGCGCATTTTCTGACAAGGTCCCATAGCAAAGCCATAGCGCCAACTGTTACGATCGAGCCATTAATATCGATTTTCCTGAATTTCTTGCCAAATTGAACAACCACACCAGGATAACCTTTATCAGAAATCAAAATATTGCTGCCATTTCCCAAAATCATATAAGGTATTCTGTTAGAACATAAAATTTCTATTGTATCGGCAGCTTCTCTATCGGTTTCTGGGAAGATCATCAAAGGTGTTTCTCCGCCTACGCCATAGGTTGTATATGGCGCTAAAATTTCATTCTTTTTTGTCCTAACTGAATTTTCAATCTTTTTTAAGGCAGATTTTTTCATTTTTCTCCCAGTATTTTGAAAAATTCTTCGGCTACAATATTGACATTACCCGCACCAAGTACTAATACCATATCACCCGGTTTTGTAATATCTAATAGCTTCTGTGCTATTGTGTCTCTTTTGGGAATATAATGCACATCTCGATGGCCATAATCTTTCGCCGATTGGGCAATAATCTCACCAGTAATTCCTTCGATAGGCTTCTCTCTTGCTGGATAAATCGATGTAACAATCAAGGTGTCCGAATTTAGAAATGCTTTTCCGAAATCATCGGCAAAACGCTCTGTTCTCGAATAGAGATGCGGTTGGAAAACAACTATTATTCTGCGGTCATATCCCATTCTGGCACCATCCAATGTGGCTCGCACCTCGGTTGGGTGATGAGCAAAATCATCCACTATGAGTATATCATTTTTCTGCCCAATAATCTGGAATCTTCTGAAGACTCCCTTGAAAGCTGCGATTCCAGAAGCGATATCATCGAAATCCATTCCCATCTCAATACCTGTTGCAACTGCTGCAAGAGTATTTCTCACATTATGCAATCCAAGCAGATTGACTTTGATCTCGCCCAATTTTTTGCCAAATGCTTCTACGGTAAATTTGCTATAGTTCAAACCGAAAGAAACCTTAATCGCCCTGATATCCGATTGAGTCGAAAGGCCGTAAGTGATAACCCGGCGATTTAATCGGGGCAATAACTCTTGTAGGCTTCTTTCATCGAGGCAAATAATACTCGCTCCATAGAAAGGCACGCTATTTAAAAATTTAACGAAACTATCTTTCAAATCGTCATAGTCATCATAGCATTCCATGTGTTCTTTTTCCATATTTGTAACAATTGCGATTACGGGAGATAGTTTGAGAAATGTCTTATCGAATTCATCGGCCTCTAAAACCATATGCGGGCCTTTTCCGAGTCTTGCATTACCTTCGAGATTGTTCGATCTACCACCGACGATAATAGTAGGGTCATAATCAGCATCTTCGATCATGACACCGATTAGCGATGTTGTAGTCGATTTACCATGAGTGCCTGCGATATGGATACCTGTTTTGAGCCTTGATAGTTCTGCCAGCATTTCTGCGCGGCCAATTATTGGTATTCCCATATCTCGAGCAGCATCGATCTCCGGATTTTGCCCTGTAATTGCAGAAGAATAAACCAATACATCGGCATTATTAATATTATCATAACTATGGCCTATATAAATTTTTGCGCCTTTTTTGCGAAGATTCTCGATTACTTTAGAATCATTGATATCCGAGCCAGATACAATATAGCCCAAACCTAAAAGTATTTCTGCAATCGCCGACATTCCAGAACCACCGATTCCTATAAGATGTATTTTTTTTACTCTTCCGAAAATAGTCATCTTCTGCTCCCAGAAATCATAAGATTTTCATCCATATCTTTATCATCGCACCCCGAATCTTTTTCGGATTCTTGTTTAGTTGTCTCATCCTCGATTATGCTTTCAATTAAATTCCACAATGTATCTTCTCTTTTCATTTTGCCCCCATCGAAAAAATTATATCCTGGCAAATATTTTCCAGAGCATTTGGTTTGCCGAGTTTAAGAGCTGCTTTTTTCATTCTATCGAGATTATTTTTCTGCATTATATCTGACAATGTATCCGATAGTATTCCAGCCTCTAACTTGCCATCTTTTATGGCTACAGCAGCTCCACATTCTACAAATGCTTGCGCATTTTTAGTCTGATGATCTGCTGCTGCATAGGGATAAGGCACAAGTATAGAAGGCTTGCCATAACCTGCAATTTCGGCCAATGTCAAGGCACCAGCTCTTGCGATAACAATATCAGAAGCTTTATAGAATCTATCCATATCCTTTATGAAATGATGCAATGAAACATATGCGGGAATATTCCCATTGAAAGAGCTTACTATATCATTATAATTTCTATTGCCGGTTTGCCAGAGAATATTGTATTGTCCTGAATAGTCACAGAACTTTCTTATTGCACTATTAATCGATTTTGCACCCTGACTTCCACCAGTTATGAATATTGTATTCTTTTTTGGGTTGAGGCTCAATTCGCTAAGAAATGCTTCTCTATCGAATTCATCATCCGAAATATCGACCGGGTTTCCCATAAGAACAGCATTTTTAGATGATTTGAAATACTCTTGACTTCCCGGGAAGCTATAATAAACCCTTTTGGCCCATCTGGATGCATATCTTTGTGTTATCCCGGGATAGCTATTTTGCTCTTGCAAGAAAAGCGGCGTCCTCATTATAGCAGCTGCAATCGATGCAGGGCCGGATGCAAATCCACCGGTCGATATAATTGCATCAGGAGCAAACTTCTTTATGACTGATCGGGCTTTTAATACTGTTGATATCAGCATAAATGGAAAGATTATCGCCTTTGTCCCGATTTTCCTTGGCATCGGTTTCACATCGATAGTCACAATATCAAATCCCCAATCTGGTACTATTTTCGATTCCAGGCCTTTTTTGCCGCCTATGAACATGATCCTTGCTCCATATTTTTTCCTGAGATAGCGAGCAATTCTGCAAGCCGGGATTATATGTCCTCCCGTTCCGCCTGCGGCTAATAAAAATGCCCTTTCTGATTGCGTTTTCATCATTCTCCTGAATATTTATTTTAACCAGGCGTGATGCGCCTATATGTTTCGAAATGTTTAAAAGTACTCCAACTGATGCAAGATTAACTACAAGCGAAGTACCGCCATAACTAATAAATGGCAATGGCAGGCCGGTAGCTGGTATAATTCGAAGTACGACGGCCATATTGATTATAGCAAATGTAAAAAGCATTGTGGTTATTCCAAATGCAAGATAGCTTCCAAATCTATCATCGATACACAGGGCGATTTTCATCCCTCGCCAGAAAAGCCATAGGAAAAGCAATATCACAATCATGGCGCCGATGATGCCAAGTTCTTCGCCAATAACAGAAAAGATGAAATCCGTATGAGCCTCGGGCAAATAGAAAAACTTCTGCCGGCCTCCGCCAAGGCCAACGCCATTTATTCCACCATTTCCAAATGATATCAATGATTGGTAGATATTATACTCCGCGCTCTTAATATCTGGTTTGGTTGCTAAAAATGTCATAATTCGACGTGCTGCATGGTCGGATTTTAGCATAAGATAAACCATGAAAGGAATCGAAAGGGATGATAGAGCGAGAAGATGGACAAGTTTTGCACCGGAAATAAATATCATAATTCCACTTACAACGATAACAGTTACAGCCATACCATAATTAGGCTGCATAACCAAAATTCCAATGATTATGGCTGGAAATATAACAGCCGGCATAAGCCCCTCTTTGAAATTCTCGAGAAACATCTGCTTTTTTGATAGATAGTGTGCAAGATAAACCACAAGAGCAACCTTCACAAATTCGGATGGTTGAAATCGAAGCCTTTCACCCGGAAGAAGCGAAACCCATCTTGTTGCGCCATTGACGCCGATATCGCCTTGCATTCTTTTTACCATTGTATATGCCAGAGGTATTAGTGTGATAATCAAAATCCAAAGCGCATATTTCTTGTAAACATGGTAATCTATCCTCGAAATCAATACCATTGCCACAACACCTATCAAGAGCCTTGCAAGTGATTTATTCAAAAAATAGGTAGAATCGCCATAAGTGCGATTAGCAGTAATTGAACTTGAGCTAAAAACCATGATTATCCCAATCATGGATAAAATCATCACTACCGATACAAGTTCTTTGTCTAATTTGCCGTCTTTGAACATCAGTCAAGCTCCATTACTATTTGCTTGAATTTATCTCCGCGATCTTCAAAATTATCAAACATATCGAAGCTGGCACAACCTGGCGAAAGAAGAACTGAATCACCGGCTTTTGAAACCTGTCGTGCTTCGATGGCGGCTTCTCGCAGGCTATTTTCCTTTGTACAATCTACTAAGTCGCCAAAAGCCTTCTCGATTTTTTCTGCAGTCTGGCCAATTAATATTATTTTTTTTAGATTTTCTGGTAAGTATTGTCTAAGAACCTCGAAAGAAGCTTTCTTGTCATATCCACCGGCGATAAGTATAAATGGCCTTTTGAAACTCATCATAGCATATTTGAGTGAATCGATATTAGTCGATTTTGAGTCATTATAATATTCTACACCATCGAGGGTTCTAATATATTCTATTCTATGCGGTATTCCTCTGAATTCACACAGGGATTTCACCAGAGATGGAATTCCTATACCAGAGATTAATGCCGCAACTGATGCTGCCATAGCATTTGCAATATTATGAGGCCCCGGAATTCGCAAACCATCGGTATCGATCAGTTTTTGCTCTTTTTGGAATTTCGATATACCTAAATCCTTCAAATCGAATTTTATTGTATCGCCTTCAAGCCAAATACCCGGCCTTTTCGGGCCTGTCATACTGAAGCGTATAATTCTGGAATCGATGCCTTCGATATATCTCGCAATATCTTGATCATCGCCATTTATGATTGCAAAATCATCTTTGGTTTGATTTTCGAATATACGCATCTTTGTTCTATAATAATCATCAATGCTATCATATCGATCTAAGTGGTCTGGTGTCAGGTTAAGCAAGAGAGCAATCTGTGACTTATAATGCTTTATCTTTTCCAATTGAAAACTGGAAAGCTCAACAATTGTTACATAATCTTCTTCTGTCTTATCACTTATCGCAGCAAGAGGATTACCGATATTGCCAGCTACGAAGCTTTCCTTTTGTGCATCTTTGAAAATCCTACCAAGTAAACTAACAGTCGTACTCTTGCCATTTGAACCAGTTACAGAGATTAAATCTCCAGACAAATATCGATAAGCCAGCTCCACCTCGGAAATTACCTTATTGCTTAGCAGATTCCTATTGTCCCTCGCATCGATGCCGGGGGAAATGATTATTTCTTTATATTTATCCGGGGATATATCATCCGTATAATCCAGAGTTACTTCAATATTATTCTTTTGGAGAATTTGTTTTCTTTGCTGCAAGATCTTGCCGTCATTATTATCGATGACTTCTACACTCTTCCCATGTCTATTTAGTAATAATGCAGCTTCAAGGCCGCTTATGCCCAAACCATATACCAGATATTTGTCTGTCTTCTTATTCATATTTATCTGAGTTTAAGTAAACTAAGCCCGGCAATTGCGCAGATTATTCCAATAATCCAAAACCGGACAACTATTTTTGATTCATGCCAATTACAAAGTTCAAAATGATGATGTATTGGTGCCATTTTAAATATTCTCTTCTTTCTTAATTTATATGAGCCTACCTGTAAAATAACAGAAACTGTTTCCGCAACAAAAACACCACCTACTAATATTAATAAAAATTCCTTTTTCAGTAAGATAGATGTAACTCCAAGTGCTGTTCCCATTGCAAGAGAACCGGTATCACCCAAAAATATTTCTGCCGGATGCGTATTATACCATAGAAATCCGAGCGCGGCGCCAACGATTGCAGCACAGAAAACTGCCAATTCGCCCGAGCCGGGCAAAAATTTGATATTGAGATACTCCGAAAAATCGATTCTTCCTGAAATATATGCAACTACTGTAAATGCTGAAGCCGCTATTGCGATAAGCCCGGTTGCGAGTCCATCGAGTCCATCGGTTAAATTGATTGCATTGCTCGAACCTGAAACGACAATCGTAACAAAAGGAATATAGAAAAGCCCGAGATTAATCATATAATGCTTGAAAAAAGGCACTTCGGTATATGTCCTAAGCTCTGCGACAGGAAAATAGAAATATATCGCAAAAGCTACAATCAAACCAAGAACGGCCTGAGATAAGAATTTATGCTTAGCCAGTAGGCCTTTGGCTTTGGGATGTTTCATTTTCATATAGTCATCGATAAAACCGATGAAACCCATCCATAAAGTGGAACCGAGCGCCAAAAGGATAAATAAATTGGTAATATTTGCCCAAAGTATCGTTGAGACAAGAAGGCTGATTATGATAATAGCGCCACCCATTGTTGGCGTACCAGCTTTGGTTAAGTGGCGGTCTGGAACATCTTCGTTTATTTTCTCCTGAAATTTTAATAAATAGAATCTTGGAATAAGAAATTTGCCAATAATATAAGAAAGCAACATCGCTGTAACAGCTGCTGCACCAATTCTAAAGGTAATATATCGCAATAGATTCAGAAGGATGAAGGAGTCTATATATGGTTTGAATATTAGCTCGAGCATTATTTATTCTCCTTAGCATCCACAATATTCTTTAGAATTTTATCCAGATTCATTATTCGAGAACCTTTAAAAAGCACAAGGTCACCAGGGCGTATTTCTTCGATAATCGACTCTTGTAGCTTTTTCGCATTTTGTTGGCTAACTATAATGGTTTCATTTATTGAATCTTCTCTTTGGGTTTTTATATTCTTAAACGCCCTATCAAAAAGCTCTCCATACAGGAAAATTTTATCCAGTCCCGCCGATAAGGCATATTCTATAATCTCTTCGTGAAATTGAATCTCTTTTTCTCCCAACTCAAGCATATCTGCAAAAATTGCGACTCTTCTTTCGGCCTGCAAAGAAATCATTGTGGAAATTCCGGCTTTCATCGAATATGGATTAGCATTATAGCAATCATCGATAAATGTGATATTGGCTATTTCGATTTTTTCGAGCCTATTGGCAAAACCTCTATAACCAGAAAGCCGACCTGCGATTTCGATTCCCGATATTCCTAACTCTCTTGCAAGTGCATAGGCTGCGAGGGCATTATAGACATTGTGAATGCCAGGAATCCTTAGATTAACTAGATTGCCATCTACTTTAAATTTTACCTGGCCATCATTTGATATAGCAATATGATCGGCATAAAAATCAGCATCGTTTTTGACTCCGAAAGTTGTTCTATTACCATGATATGGTTCTGACATTCTATCCAGGAGAGGGTCGTCGAGACTATAAATGCATGCTCCGTCATTATCATTGACAATTTTAAAAAGCTTAACTTTTTCTTTAGCGATATTCTCCATCGTCATTAGTTTCTCGAGATGGACCGGAGCTATTCTTGTTATTATCCCGATCTGGGGATTTGCGATTTCTACTAATCTTTCCATTTCACCGGGTTGATTGATTCCAAGCTCGCAAATAGCGATTTCTGTATCTTCCTCGATTTCGAAAAGTGTCATTGGAAGGCCGATAAGATTATTATAATTGCTCGGTGAACTTATTGTTTGGAAGCTGCCTTCTAAGACTTTTCTGGACATTTCTCTTGTTGTTGTCTTTCCAACCGAGCCTGTTATTCCGATTATCATTACATCGAACATTTCGCGATATGCTTTTGCCAAATCCCCAAGTGCAAATAGCGTATCTTCGACCACTAATTTATTTATATCTTCTGCTACATCTTTCGAAATAACGACAGCTTCAGCACCTTTGGCGATTGCTGCTTCGATATAATCATGGCCGTCCCTTTCGCCTTGTAATGCAAAGAATAGATCCCCCTTTTTGACTTTTCTTGAATCGAAGGCTATGCCGGTGATTGTATTTTCACTGTCAAATTTGCTTGAAAAAGAAGCTTCTATTCTTTCTGCAATCCATTTTAGCGATAGAGTTTTCATCAGAAGTCCCTTTCTTCGAGCCATTTATGAACAACTTCTTTATCATCTAAATGCCTTTTTGTATGACCGATAATCTGATAATCTTCATGGCCTTTACCGGCAATAACAACTATATCCGAAGTTTCTGCCAAATCAAGAGCAGCTCTAATAGCTTTTTTCCTATCGGATATTCTATAATATTCGATATTTTCAGGAATACCTTTTGCTATATCATTCAAGATTTCTTCGGGGTCTTCAGTTCGGGGGTTATCAGAAGTCAGTACGATAATATCCGATGACTCGGCCACAATAGAGCCCATAATTGGCCTTTTGGTTTTATCTCTGTCGCCTCCGGCGCCAAAAACAGTAATCACTTTGCTTTGACATATATTCCTTGCTTCCTTGGTTACTGTTTCGAGTGCGTCTGGAGTATGGGCATAGTCGATTATTATATTAAAATCATGCTGCCCTTTTATCATCTCAAATCGGCCACGAATTCCTGTAAACTCCATAAGCCCTTTTTGAATATCTGTTTCTTGAAATCCATATTCTCTTGTAGCAGCAAATGCGGCCAGAGAATTATATATATTGAAAATACCGGGTACCTGAAGTTGGATTTCTATTTCCGAAGTCCTATCATAGACCTTGAAAATAGAGCCTTCAATTTTACTAATGATTGAATCTGCATAGTAATCGGCATCCTTATTTTCTATGCCATAAGTAATAATAGGTTTTACCAATTTGCAGACTCTTTTGCCATAATCATCATCGATATTGATAATTGCTTTTCCATCTTGCTTTAGTGATTGAAATAGAATCATTTTAGCACTAAAGTAATCTTCCATATCTTTATGAAAATCAAGATGGTCTTGTGTTAAATTTGTGAATATTGCCATATCGAATTTTATTTCGAGCGTTCTTTTTTGAGCCAGTGCATGAGATGATACTTCCATAATAACTGTTTTCACTCCGGCATCTCTCATTTCTGCAAAAATTCTGTTTAATTCATACGAATCAGGAGTCGTGAAATCCATTGTCCTATGGATTTCGCCGTATTTATATCCCAGCGTGCCAATTACGCCGGCCTTATCATTTTTGAGAATCGATTCTACCATATATGTCGTTGTAGATTTGCCATTTGTGCCAGTGATTCCAATAAGGAAAAGATCATCGGCTGGGAAGTCGAAAAATGCACGGGAGATTTGAGCGAAGGCCAGATAATTATTTTCTACAAATATAGCAGTAATATTGGGATTTGGTTCGAATTCGAAATTCTCTTCGACCAAAATAGCTCCAGCACCATTTTCAATAGCTCTATAAACAAAATCATGTCCATCGACTGTCATTCCTGGCAGGGCTACAAATAGGTCGCCTTTTTGAACTTTTCTTGAATCTGTAGCAATATCTCTAATGGTTATGTTTGTATTGCCACAAACTATTTTATATTTTGTATTCAGGAGAATCTCTGTCAATTTTTTCATTTGCACACCACCAGGCAAATATCACCGGGTTTTATTGCTTGCCCCGGTTTAGGGTCAGTTTCTTCGACTGTGCCGCTTCCGATAATTCTAAATTTAATATCCTCAGAATTGAGTTTTGAAATTGCCTCTCGCATTGTGATTCCATAGATATTGGGGACAGTAGCAATACTATCATCCAGATCGATGGGGTTTCTTGCGAGCCCGACTCTAACAGTGCCGCCTTCATCGATCTTTGCAAGTGGATTGGGGCTTTGCGAGAAGACAATATAACCATTGCCGAAAAAGTCTGCTTTTAGTCCCCTGTCATGCAAGACTTTTTCGGCCTGGTTTCTTTTCATTCTATACAAATCTGGAACAATTACGTCCTCCGCATCAGTATCTAAATTGGTATAATCGACTTTCC
The DNA here is from genome assembly GCA_046542255.1 of Candidatus Zixiibacteriota bacterium. Taxonomy (GTDB): domain Bacteria; phylum UBP14; class UBA6098; order JBKHBT01; family JBKHBT01; genus JBKHBT01. The sequence goes on from JBKHBT010000067.1 coordinate 14,177, forward strand.
ATATATCAATAATTCCCGAATTGGAAGCCTTTTCGAGTATATTCTTGAAAACCGGGCCCGCGACAGAACCACCATAATAGATACCATTTCGAGGGTCATCGATTGATATTATGCCGACAATTTGGGCATCATTCGCCGGTGCAAATCCAGTGAATGTGGCTATATAATGCCCCGCCCAATAACCTGGGCCATCAGGATTTAGCTTAACTGCTGTTCCTGTTTTGCCTGCCATCTTTACGCCCTCGATTTTGGCTTTTCTTGCAGTTCCGCTATCTACAACTTCTGTCAAGGCTTCGATTAGAATGCTATCCGTCCGCTCTTCCATCACTCTTCTTACTTCGATGGGATTGTATCTTTGCTTCAAATTACCATGGCGATCGATGATTTTCCTTGTCAAATATGGTTTCATCAGTTTTCCGCCATTAGCGATTGCGCCATATGCACATGCAACCTGCAAAGGAGTAACCGAAACCTCGTATCCTATAGGAAAAACATATGGAGTCGTAGAAGACCAATCTGCTTGATGAGGAAGCCTACCGCCAACCTCGCCAACGAAATCTATCCCTGTCGAAGAGCCAAAACCAAATCTCCTTGCCCTATTATAGAGCAGATTATTATCCAATCTCTCAGCAATTTTGACCGTTCCGACATTGCTTGATTCCACAAGTACCTTTTTCATGGTAATTCGGCCTTCAGGGTGAGCATCTGTAACAGTTTTGTATCTTGTTTGGTACAGGCCATTCTCGCAATCTATTGTATCATATACACAAAAGCCACTATCTTCTACTGCCGTCGAATAGGTAACAACTTTGAATACTGAACCAGGTTCGAAAACATCCGTAATAGCACGATTTTTCTGTGCGATTTTCGGTGAATTGCCGATATTATTCGGATCGAAGCCGGGATAGGATGCCATAGCCAACACTTCACCAGTTTTCGGAATGAGAAATACAGCAAAACCTCCAGCGGCTTTATTTTCCTTTATCCCTTTTTCAAGTTCGGCCTCTACTATTGCCTGAAGTTCAATATCTATAGTAAGGTGAATATCGTTGCCATTTTTAGGGTTCTCGCCACCATAAGAAAGCAGAGGATTTCTTTTCCCTGATGCATCCGAGAACATAATTATTTCGCCGGGTTTACCAGAAAGTATTTCATCATAATAAAGCTCGAGCCCGGCGATGCCTTTATTGTCGGTATCAGTAAATCCAATAACCTGGGCGCCGATTTCATTGTATGGATATACGCGCCGATAATTATCGATGCAATGGACTCCATTAATCCTGGCATCCATGATTCTGGAGGCGATATCGATTTCTATTCTGTTTTCAAGAGAAACAAAGCCAAATCTATTTCCGATTTTCTCTTTGTAATATCCCGGCTCATGCTGGAATATTTCGCAAAAAATACTATCGAGGCTATCTATTGAAGTAACTTGATAGTTGAGCGCGTGAATTGATTTTATCCTTCGATTCATGGCGAGGCATTTGCCATTTCTATCATAGATTCTGCCTCTTTTTGGGTCGAGTGTCATAGATTTTTCATATTGATCCTGCGCTTTTTCTCGGTAATAGTCGGCCTGAATAACCGAAACCCAGAAAAGCTTGGCAATAATCAAAGTAATGACAATAAAAAAGCCAAACTGGACAATCATAATCCGATTTATGTTCTTTTTCTCAAACATCTATTAAAATCCCTTCACAAAATCTTCTTCTGGCAATATAATTTCATCAGCCTTTCTTCGGATCGAGCAAACAGCCTTATCGATAGGCTTTACTTCCTGTTTCTCTTGCTTTTTATCCCACAATACGATAATCCTGCTACTTTTTTCAGTAGGCACCATTCCGCATGAATCTTTTGCATAAGCCTCGATTCTTGGCAAAGCAGAAAGCCTGACAGCTTCAGACGATAGCTTCTGATTGAGGGAGATGGCCACAGAGAGCTCCTTGTTGAGCCTGTTAAGTTCATCGCCTAACATGACAAAGCGCACTCTGTGGCCTATGAAGAACAGATTGAGAAGAAGGAAGGTAGTTATTAGAAAGGGATAGAAGAGTTTTTCTCGTGTTATAAAGTTCCATAGAACCTTTGGAAATTTCTTGATATGAGCAAAGATAATATTAAGCTTTAGCATCAATTAACCTCCTGAATCTTTTCTGCAACTCGCAAAAGCGCTGAACGTGACCGCGGATTTTTTCTGATTTCCTCTTGTTCGGGACGAATCGGCTTTTTGGTAAGGACATCGAGGCTTTTAACATGATCGCATCTGCAGACAACGATCTCTGGTGGGCAGATGCAGCTTTTATTATGAAATGCAAAAAATTGCTTCACAATTCTATCTTCGAGGCTATGATAGGATATTACTACTATTCTACCGCCAACTTCAGTGAAATTGAGAGCATGAGCGAGTCCGGCTTTGAGCTGCTCGAGTTCATCATTGACCTCTATTCTTATTGCCTGAAAGATTCTGCTCAAATGAGAATTTAGTTTTCGAGAAGGAACAAATTTTGAAACCACGTTTTTTAATTGTCCAGTAGTATCGAGCGGCCTGTTTTCAATAATTCTTTCGACCAATTTATTAGCATAAGGAATTTCAGCATAATCATAGAAAATCTGTTTTAGCTGGTCTGTATCGTATTTATTAAGGACAATATGCGCTGATAGATTAGAATTTCTATCGGCTCGCATATCAATCTTTGCATCTGTATCATATGAAAAGCCACGGGATGGGTTATCGATTTGATGTGAACTGAGTCCAAGGTCGAAAAGAAAACCGTAAACCGGTTCATAAGCATTCTCACGAATAATTCGATCTAAATCGGCAAATGCAGACTTATGCATTTCGATACGATCGTTTCCGCCGAATCTTCTGCGACAATAATCGATTGCGTCTGAATCTCTATCTGTTGCAAGCACCCTAACTCCATTAGCTACCTTAAGTATTGCTTCGGCATGGTCGCCACCACCAAGCGTAGCATCTACATAAAGACCTTCTTTATCAGTTATCAGGTAACTTACAACCTCCTTTTTCATTACACCTTGATGGTATTTGTCTGTCATGAATGCCACCCGTTAGTTCTTTTATATTAATCTTAGACATCAATTTTTTCCGGATCATTATCATCATCATCATCATTTTCGAATCCCCCACCGCCATAGAAATTCATGAGGGCATCCTGCGAATGTTCGAAGAGTTTTTGCTGGTATTTATCGTATCTTTCCGGATCCCAGACTTCAATCCAATCGCCGCTTCCTATAATGATAACTTCTTTCTCAATTCCAACCTTGGCACATATTTCCTGTGGCAAAAGGATTCTTCCATGGGTATCAACTTCTACTTCTTCGGTATTTGGATAAATTGCCCTATTAAAAGCCACAGCTTCGCGTGCTGAGATTTTTGATTTTCTATGTCGAGCAAGAAACTTCTTGAAAGTAGGAATTGGAAAAATGGTAAGTGACCTATCCGGACCGATTGTAATGACAAACTTGGCATAAGCCATGCCATCATCACGCACTCTCATTTTCTTAGGAATGACCATCCTACCCCTATGGTCTCTTTGAAAACGATATGTCCCTGTGAAAGCGTCTCCCATTATTTCCCACAATCTTTCTTAAATGTTTAGATATATATTATAGATTAAAAAATCAAAGTCAAGCATTTTTTTGCAAAAAACTAGAAAAATTAACAATTTATAGAAATTAATTAAACCTATTATGAAACCTATAAAACACATTCTTCTATGTACGATAAAATTCTATATTTCCTTTCTGTGCAGTAGTTTAAAATACTTCTGGGGATTTTGTGGGATAAGAATGCTAATAATGGACAAAAATGTGGTTTGCCTATGAATCAAGCATAAAATCGACATCAAATGCTTTCAGTTTTTAGTATGTTCCAGACAATGCGCTGTTCCGCATTGTCATACTTTTCAGGCTAAAACATCAGTAAAGCCTTTTGAGTATAAATATTATGTATTATATATATCTTATATATATGGCTTTAAAAGAGGTGATAGGGGCATTATTACTTCATAATCTCGTTTTATGAGCTTATGAAACAGCTTAATAG